>JBDTTS010000163.1:0-5576 GCA_039930525.1 Actinomycetes bacterium
GGGCGATCGTCACCGTGTCGAGGAGCTGTGCGCCCTCAGCTTGCCATGGCTCGCCTACTGGCAGAGCAGCTGCCATCCCATCCAACCGTTCGACGGCATGAGCTACCCCCGCGACGGTCGGGTCCGTCGACGCTTCCCGTACGACACCGTCAACGACACTGAGGTCCAGACCCACATGTGGGGTCTGGAACGTGTTGACGTCGAACTCGTCGGCCAGTGCTAGCACTCGATCTTGCCCCGGCCCGGTCCACTGACCGCCGACTTCGATCAGTCGTTCCCCCTTGCGGTGGGTGTCGGTTCTGCCACCGACACGATGGGAGGCCTCGAGGACGACGACATCGTGACCCTGGCGGACGAGCTGGCGAGCTGCGATCAACCCGGCAAAGCCGGCGCCGACGACGACCACACCAGCCGGGTGGGTCATCCGATCAGCCGTCACTCGCCATCACGCCAACGAGCAGCACTTCCCACTGCCCCAACGACGTGTCTGGCAAGAAGGAGTCGACAGCGCGTTTGCGTCCGCCCTCCCCCAGCTTGGCTGCAAGGGCTGGATCTTCTAGCACTCGATTCACTGCCGCCCCGTACTCGGCGAGATTGTGCGGATCACGGACGAGTAGGCCGCTCTCGCCGTCGACGATCTGATCGACGATCCCACCGATGGCGGACGCTACGACCGGCGTGCCCTTGTACATCGCTTCTGTAACAGTGAGACCAAAACCTTCGGCCAGGCTCTTCTGAGTGACCACTGCCGCGTGACGCTGGAGGGCATTCACAATGATCGCGTTCTCTTCGACGTCCGACATCGGCAGACACACCAGTTGGACGCGGCTGCGTTGGTGGTGGTGCAGCGCTCGCCACTGCTCCCACGTCTGGTTCAGCACGACGGCAGCTTCAGGATCGTCGGCAACTGCGGTGACGACCGGGCCGGCGAGGACCAGGTGCGCATTGGTTCCGTCCAGCACGTGGTCGATGAAACCGTGCATCACACCCGCCATATCTTTCAGCGGGTCCCAGCGACTGACCTGCACCACCAGAGGCTCGTTGACCGGCGGAGGTGGACCGGTCTGAATGATGTCGGCAAAGCGCTCGACGCGCCCAGGTGTGCCGTCGGCCCTGAGAAAGGGAACTGGCCCCAAACTCGGGCCTTCGAGAATGCCGACGTGCGTGAGGACAGCTTGTGCCTCTTCCGCCGACATGTCCAGGTTCTTTGGCGCCAGTGGATCGATGCTCGGGCGGATGATGTGCAGCCGCTCCTCAGGTACCCAAGATGGCGCGTACTCAGTTCGGGTGAAGACGTAGGCATCGACAAAGGGCTCGAGGTAGGGACGGAGGAAGTTCCAAGCGTGAGCCGTCCACTCGTTGTCGCCGTCGATGCCGACGTGGCACCGCCACACCACCGGTATCCCCAGGTTCCATAGGAACTCGGCCATTCCAGCAGTCTGCGGATCGTGCAAGATGACGATGTCGCCCTCAACGACGAATGCCGACAGCTCATCGGTGTTCACTCGCATGATGTGTTCGTAGTGATCGGCCTCGGCGGTGCCAAGCGCCAGGCCATCGCCAGGTTGCCCGTGTAGGTGATGATGCAGTCGTTTGGTGATCTCGAAGAAGCCCGGATCGCCCTCGATCACCAACCACCGCGCATCGATGTCGGCGCCACGGGTGAGCGGAAGAAGCACTTGAAGCATCTCCGCCACTCCCCCACCCGCGGGCGTGGAGTTGATGTTGATGACGCTGTGGCCGCGCAGGGCCGTTCGCATGGCAACGGCGTCACGGGTGATGAGTCGCTCTACGCGATCGGTGCCGATCACGCCCGCGAGTGCCTCTGGAGACCTTGGAGCTAGCCGGACTTCTTCCATCTCATGAAACTACCGGTTTGTCAGCACCGTTTCAGACACCGACGCCCGACAGTCAGTCCTGCGCCGGCACATGAAAGAGCTTTCGATTGACGAACTCGTCGATGCCGTATGGGCCGAGCTCACGCCCTACGCCGCTGCGCTTGGTGCCGCCGAATGGAAGCTCAGGGCCTCCGCCTTGCGGTTCGTTGATCCACACCATGCCCGTGTCGAGACGGTTGGCTACGTCGAGTGCCACATCCCGGTCTGAGTGGTACACGGCGCCGCCCAGCCCAAAGGGCGAGTCGTTGGCCACCTTGAGGGCCTCATCGGCATTCTCGACCTTGTAGACGACCGCGACCGGTCCGAAGAGCTCTTCGCGGTAGGCCCGCATGTCAGGGGTCACATCGGTCAAGACTGTCGCTTCAACGAAGGCTCCCGGGCCTTCGGGACGCCGACCACCGGTGTGTACGGTCGCACCCTTGTCGACAGCGTCTTGCACCTGAGCCATCAGTCCAGCAGCCGCCGCCTCGGACGACAACGGTCCATACGACGTTGCCGGGTCAGAAGGATCACCCATCGTCAGCTGCGACATCTCGGCGGCCAGCTGTTCAACGAAGTCGTTGTACAGCGGCTCGGCGACAATGAACCGCTTCGCTGCATTGCAGGCCTGCCCGGCGTTCTCCATGCGTGCGCCAACAGCGTCGTTGACGACCTCTGGCAGGCGATCGGTGTCGAGAACGATGAATGCGTCCGATCCGCCGAGTTCGAGGACGACCTTCTTCAGGTTCTGTCCGGCCAGCGATGCGACGGCGGTTCCTGCCCGCTCGCTACCGGTGACAGATACCCCGCGGACGCGCGGGTCAGAGATGATGTCGGCCGCCTGCTCGTTGCTGGCGAATACGTTGATGTATGCGTCCGTCGCCAGGCCGGCCTCGCGGAAGATCCGTTCCATAGCCAGCGCCGACTGGGGGCATTGCGGTGCATGCTTGAGGATGATCGTGTTACCCACCATCAAGTTCGGGGCCGCGAAACGGGCAACCTGGTAGTACGGGTAGTTCCAGGGCATGATCCCGAGCAGCGGACCGATCGGAGCCTTGCGGATGAAGGCCTCGCCGCCTGAATCTGAGTCGAGCTTCTCGTCTGCCAGCAGCGTCGCAGCCTGATCGGCGTAGTAGCGATAGATGTCGACCGAGTACTCCACCTCATCGACGGCTTCGGCCGCAGTCTTGCCCATCTCGCGGGTAATCAGCCCGGCCAGCTCCTCAGCCCGTTCGACGTGCAGATCGGCCACCCGATGCATGAGCTGGGCCCGTTCGGCCAGCGGTGTATTGCTCCAGACAACGAAGGCGGCATCTGAGCGGTCGACCGCCGCTGTGATCTCGTCGTCGGTAGCCGTTGGGTACTTCTTCTCGACGGCGCCGGTCGTGGGGTTGACCACCCGATACTCGACTGTCACGTGAACTCCTTAAGCATGCTTAGCGTTAGTGCTGTGGCAGACCCCGACGCTATCGCGAATGAGCGCCAGAGGTCACTCGCACCTCTCCCGGTCTCCGCATCCACTCAGCAACGTCGGGCATCATGGGCTGCATGCCGACATTGCTCGTGGTGCAGCACACCCCATCCCCTGCCGTCCAGGACATGCTCGAGGCAGTCCTTCGGGGCGCTGAGCACCCCGAGTTGGGTCCGATAGATGTGGAGGTCCGGGCCGCCCTGGCTTGCGGCGCAGATGACGTCCTCACCGCTGACGCGGTAATCCTCGGGACCCCGGCGAACATCGGCTATATGTCCGGTGCGCTGAAACACTGCTTCGACACCATCTACTACCCGTGCCTGCAGGTCACCGGCGGCAAACCATACGGGGTGTTCGTCCACGGAAACGACGACACCTCCGGCGCCTTGCGATCGATTCACAAAATCGCGGGAGGCATGAGCTGGAAGCAGGCTGCCGAGGACGTCTCCGTCACAGGTCCGCCCTCGCGCCAGGATCTGGCAGCATGCGAGGACCTCGGCGCTCTCCTCGGGTTCGCCGCCACCGCCCGCACCTGAGAGAGGGCACGTAGGTGCGCCATCAGTCGTCCGGCCTGGGTCGTCGCCACCCGCGGTAACGGTTTCGGAACGCCGCCTCTGGCAGGATCGAGCATGTGGAAGACCGGCAGACGACAGGCCCGTCCTCAGGACGGGCCTGTGTGCGAGCCACCTGGCTGGATCTGGGCCTGCTGCTGCTTGCCGGCCTGATTCTTGTTGCCGACCTAGTGGTGGTGGCCGTCCTTGGATGGTCGGTAGACGACCTGGCCACCCTCGCCCTGCCGATCAGCTTCCTGGCCGTCGGTTGGCTGATTCTTCACCGCTACCCGGCTCACACCGAGGGGCGGCTCCTCCTGATCATCGGCCTCGCGTGGGCAGTCGATGCGGTGCGGATCGAGGCACTGAGCCTGCCTTTCGATGGCGGCTGGGTCGTTCCGGTCGGTCTCATGGGGACCCAGCTGCTGCTGCGCTATCCCGACGGTCGACTGCCGTCGCGCCGGTGGCGGTGGTTTGCCCACTGGTGCACGTTGATGATCGTTGTCTTGGCCTTGGTGGTCACCACGGGGTCACGGATCACGGCCCAGGGAACCTCCAACCCCTACTTCGTCCCGTGGGCGCAGGGTCTTTCGATCTTGGGCGTCGTGTTGCCGCTCAGCCTGCTGGTCAGCGTCGGGTCGGTCATCGTTCGGTATCGCCGGTCCTCGAAACTGGCTCGCGCCCAGATCCGCTGGCTGGCTGCTGCCGCGAGTGTCATCGTCGTCCTGTTCTGCGCAACGCTGGTCGTAACGATCACCTACGGCCTCCGGCAGAACATCGACACCACAGGGAGCTGGTTTGAGGCTGGCTACCCCGTCTGGCTGCTCACGCTCCAGACGGCTGCGCTGCTCTCCTTCCTCCTCATACCGGCTGCGTTCGGGATTGCGATCCTGCGATACCACTTGTACGACATCGACCGGATCATCAGACGGACCACGTCCTATGCCATCGTTACCGGCCTGCTGCTGGCAATGTACGCGTTGGTGGTTACGACGGCCACCAAGGTGCTTGGCCCCGAGCGACCCCTGGTCGTGGCGGCGGCCACCCTCACCGTGGCGGCTCTGGCCAGGCCGGTGCTCCGACAGGTCCAGGCCGCGGTCGACCGGCGATTCAACCGGTCACGCTTCGATGCCAGGCACACAGCCGACGCCTTCGGGAAGCGAATCCGGAACCAGGTCGATCCCGACCACGTGAGCGAAGACCTGGTCGCCGTCCTGAACTCCACCCTTCAACCCGAGAGCGTGGCGCTCTGGATTCGGAAGCCGACCTGAGCGAAATTCAGCTGCGGCGAGGCACTCGCGACGGCTTGATCCTGAGTGGCACAACTAGCGGCTGCGGACGACGCACAGTTGACGGCCTGCGACGACCACCGCGCCCGCCCCGTCGGTGACCGTCCGAGCAACAATCGCCCCGGCCCCCTACAGCACCCAGAAACGGGGTGTCTTGATACCGCGAGCCTCACCTCCGTCGGACGCATACACCGCAGGCGCCCAATGTAGGGGCGTCACCCACTCGCGAACGGCATTTCGGTGCGTCGCGATCGGCCGCAGCGTGTTCTCTCGAAGGCTGAAGCCTTCGTCCCAAAGCCGCACTCTCCGGTTGGGGCCTTGAGCCGACCGACGCACGTTCCGCGCCTACGTCTCGTCTGGAAGCCGCAGTTTGGCGCAACCAAATCTA
>JBDTTS010000164.1:0-5569 GCA_039930525.1 Actinomycetes bacterium
CCTTGTTGGACTCGGCCATCTTGTGGGTGTCCTCGCGACGCTTGACCGCGGCGCCGAGACCGTTAGAAGCGTCTAGCAGCTCGTTCATGAGGCGCTCGGTCATGGTCTTCTCGCGACGCTGGCGGGCATACATCACCAGCCAGCGGATGGCGAGGGTATTGCTGCGACCCGGCTTGACCTCAATGGGCACCTGGTAGGTCGCACCGCCGACGCGGCGGCTGCGGACCTCGAGGGTGGGCTTGACGTTGTCGAGCGCACGCTTGAGCGTGACGACAGGGTCGGTGCCGGTCTTGGCACGGCAGCCTTCAAGGGCGCCATAGACGATCTTCTGCGCGGTCGAGCGCTTGCCGTCGACGAGAATCTTGTTGATCACCGAGGTGACAACCGGGCTGTTGTAGACCGGGTCGGAGACGACCGGGTGCTTGGGGGCCGGGCCCTTGCGGGGCATTAGCTCTTCTCCTTCTTCGCGCCATAACGGCTACGAGCCTGCTTGCGGTTCTTGACGCCCTGGGTGTCGAGAGCACCGCGAATGATCTTGTAGCGAACACCGGGAAGGTCTTTCACCCGACCGCCACGCACGAGCACGATCGAGTGCTCCTGCAAGTTGTGCCCAACGCCCGGAATATAGGCGGTGACCTCGATGCCCGAGGTGAGGCGAACGCGAGCCACCTTGCGAAGCGCGGAGTTCGGCTTCTTAGGAGTGGTCGTGTAGACGCGCGTGCAGACGCCACGGCGCTGCGGGCTGCCCTTGAGGGCAGGGGTCTTAGTCTTGTCGACCTTGTCCTGACGGCCCTTGCGGACCAGCTGCTGGATCGTAGGCACCGGTGCGTCTTTCCCGTTCGTCGTGAGTGCTGAGTTGTGCAGCGGGAGCCCCCGACGGGAGCCCCCACCCCCGCGGCCGGGTGTGTCGCACTGTCTGCACAGCGCGATCACCCGACTTGAGGGTGAAGCGTGGGTTCCGACCAACGCCCGCCGACCGCAAGTGCTGTCCACCAAGGAACAGCCGATCGGCGCCAGGGCGCGCTCGGTGGCCTGGAATGCCCAGGCACAAGGAGTGAGACTACCTAGAGACGGGCCGGGCGGTCAAAACGGGGTAGAACCGGGTGGCGAGAGTGACTCGGACCAGAAGTTGTCGACCACGGCTTCGAACGCGCTTCGCTGGTGCTGTTTGAATGACGTGATCGCGATGATGGACCTCAAGCGATGCCCGTTCCGTCGCAGCCCAATCGTCGGTTTTGATATCCGACCGATCCCACGTTGATCTCCTCAATCAGGGTCCCTCCTGCTGGAATAACCGACGTTCCGAACCACGCTCAGCGCCCCACCCACACAGCGATCACGAACGCCGCAACGAATGCGATGACCATCGCCGCGACGACCAGATGCGTCCACGCCACCCATCGGGCAGCGGTCACCAGCCCGCGACCGGTCACCTCGAGAGGGGCAGCATTGATCGACCGTTCCGCAGCCCTGGCCAACACCAGGGCCACAACCGCTCCGATGATGGGGAGCAGAAACCACGAGAGAATGGCGACAACCAGCGCAGCGACAGCTGAACCGTCGGTCCGCGGGGGTGCCAACGGCACGGGCGAGGCGTAGGCCCCTACCGGCGGGTAGGCGTCCGGTTGGCCCGCAACAGGCATATCGGGAACATCTGGAGTGGGGTCCGTGGTGTCAGTCACCCTCCTATCTTGCTGTAGCGACCCACCCACTCCTGCACCAGTGATAAGAAAGGGGTAGACAGGTCGGTCCAGGGGTCCGGAGGAGGACGTAGTGGGCATGGTTAATAGGCGGCGCGGCGCCGTAAGTATCGGTGTCCTGGTGGCGGCGGTCGCGCTGACCGCTTCGCTCGTGCCAGGGGCGACGGCAGCAGGCAAGTCGTGGCACATCATTTCTCCAGACGTGGTCGGCAAGGCCCGACTCTCCAAGACGGCGATCAAGAACATCGATCCCACGATCAGTTCCGTGGTACGCCGCAGGGGCGGCGAGGGAAACGTCGAGGTTTGCGGCTTCCAACGCACTGAGCGCATCTCGGCTTCACGTCAGTCCCGCTGGGACGCCGGGGTCCGGCGCGGAACCACCACGATCATGCAGTTTCAGAATCTGGTCGATGGGGGCGCGGCGTTCAGCCGAATCAAGCAGTCGTACCTCAACTGCACCCCGGATTCCTTCGGCTACAAGCACCCCGACCGAGTGAACCTCAAGGCGAGCTATGTGAGGAAGAAGAAGCAGATGCGGCTGGTGTGGACCATCTACACCTCAGCGGCCAAAGTCACCGTCCTGCGCGCAGAAGGTCTGGCAGTCAGGCGGGCCGGCGGTGCATTGATCGTCACCCGCTCGATCACCAAGGTCAAAGGTGAAGTGAAACCAGGGATCAACACGAAGCTCACCGCTCGCCAGTACACCAAGTACAGGGCGAAGGCCTTCTACTAAGTAACGTCCCCGCGCTGCAGCGGCCAACTTCACGCGAAGGGCCCGGCTCCACCAAGGAGTCGGGCCCTTCGCGATGAGTACCTGCTCTAGCTGCGGTAGCCCATGTCGTAGTCCTCGAGGGGAACCGCGTCGCCGGATGTACCGCCGAAGCCGTAGGCGTAGTCGTCGTAGCCGACCATCGAGTACATGGCCGCCTTGGCCTCTTCGGTTGGCTCGACCTTTACATTGCTGTACCGAGCGAGGCCCGTACCAGCTGGGATGAGCTTTCCGATGATGACGTTCTCCTTGAGACCGAGCAGCGGGTCGGATTTGGCGTGGATCGCCGCATCCGTGAGCACCCGTGTCGTCTCCTGGAACGAGGCAGCCGACAGCCACGATTCGGTCGCGAGCGACGCCTTCGTGATGCCCATCAGCTCAGGACGCCCTGACGCAGGCTTACCGGCTTCAGAAACCAGCCTGCGGTTGTCGGTCTCGAAGCGGGCACGCTCGACGAGCTCACCAGGGAGCATGTCGGAGTCGCCCGACTCGATGATCGTTACCCGACGCAGCATCTGACGAACGATGACTTCGATGTGCTTGTCGTGAATCTGCACACCCTGGCTGCGGTACAC
Source organism: Actinomycetes bacterium (assembly GCA_039930525.1). GTDB lineage: Bacteria > Actinomycetota > Actinomycetes > JAHEKZ01 > JAHEKZ01 > JAHEKZ01. The sequence goes on from JBDTTS010000164.1 coordinate 3,045, forward strand.
CTCTTGCACCTGCGCGGTGAGGTACTCCTGCACCTTGCGAGGACCGAGAATGCGCAGCACGTTCTTCGGATCAACAGCACCGACGATCAACTGCTGTCCCACCTCAACGTGGTCGCCTTCGCTGATCAGCAGACGCGAGCGCTTGCTGACCTTGTAGGGGAACTCTTCTGACCCATCGTCAGGCGTGAGGACGATCTTGCGCTCGCGGTCAGTGTCTTCGATGCGGACGCGACCAGCGGCCTCAGCGATCGGAGCGTTGCCCTTAGGGGTACGGGCTTCGAAGAGCTCGACCACACGCGGCAGACCATGCGTGATGTCTTCACCAGCCACACCACCGGTGTGGAAGGTACGCATCGTCAGCTGAGTGCCTGGCTCACCGATCGATTGGGCCGCGATGATGCCAACGGCCTCACCCACATCAACAAGCTTGCCAGTGGCCAACGAACGGCCGTAGCAGTAGGCACAGATGCCCTTCTTGCTCTCGCACGTGAGTACTGAGCGCACCTTGACCTCGTGAACACCGGCCCCGACCAGCGCATCGATCAAGACGTCGCCGAGCAGTGTCGTCGCCTTAGCGTCGGGCTGCCCCTTCACGTCCTCGGCGAGCGCCCTCGAGTAGATGCTGTTCTCGACGGACTCGACCTTGGCCCAACTACCGTCGGCACCCTGGGTAGCGATCGGCAGCACGAGGCCACGATCGGTTCCGCAGTCCTCTTCGCGGACGATGACGTCTTGCGACACATCAACCAGACGACGGGTGAGGTATCCGGAGTCAGCGGTACGAAGTGCGGTGTCGGCCAGGCCCTTGCGAGCACCGTGCGTCGAGATGAAGTACTCGAGCACTGATAGACCCTCGCGGAAGTTGGACTTGATCGGCCGCGGGATGATCTCGCCTTTGGGGTTGGCGACCAGCCCACGCATACCGGCAATCTGCCGCACCTGCATCATGTTTCCGCGAGCACCAGAGTTGACCATCATCCAGATCGGGTTGGCCTCTGACGCCACGAAGTTGATCTCCATCTCGCCGGAGACCTTGTTGGTGGCTTGCGTCCAGATCTCGATGAGCTCTTGGCGACGCTCGTCGTTGGTGATGAGGCCCTTTTCGTACTGGCTCTGGACCTTCTCGGCCTTGGTCTCGTAAGTCTCCATGATCGTTGACTTGTTCGGCGGTGTCACGACGTCGTCGATCGAGATCGTCACCCCGGAGCGAGTTGCCCAGTGAAAGCCCGTGCTCTTCAGCGCGTCCAGCGTTGCGGCCACAGCCACCTTTGGGTACCGCTCCGCCATGTCGTTGACGATCGTCGAGAGCCGCTTCTTGTCGACAAGGGCATCGACATAGGGATAGTCAACGGGCAGCGCCTCATTGAAGAGCGCCCGGCCCAGCGTCGTCTCGACGGTGAGCGGCTCGCCCTCGGTCCAGCCTTCGGGGGCAGGGATCTCGTTCGAAGGCACGATGTCGCGCAGGCGGAGTTTGATCGGAGCTTGGATGTCGAGCAGCCCTAGGTCGAACGCCATGACGGCCTCTGGGATCGAGGAGAACGCTTCTCCCGCTGCCGTACCAGATGGCTTCTCAGTGGTGAGGAAGTAGATGCCGAGGACCATGTCCTGGGTCGGCGAGGCGATCGGACGACCGTCAGCCGGCGACAGGATGTTGTTGCTCGAGAGCATCAGGATGCGCGCCTCAGCCTGCGCCTCTGCCGACAGGGGCAGGTGCACGGCCATCTGGTCACCGTCGAAGTCGGCGTTGAAGGCGGTGCAGACCAACGGGTGAATCTGGATGGCCTTGCCCTCGACCAGCTGCGGCTCGAATGCCTGGATACCGAGACGGTGCAGCGTGGGTGCGCGGTTCAGCAGCACTGGGTGCTCAGCGATGACCTCTTCGAGGACGTCCCACACGACGGGACGCTGACGCTCGACCATGCGCTTGGCGCTCTTGATGTTCTGCGCGTGTGACAGATCAACGAGACGCTTCATGACGAACGGTTTGAAGAGCTCGAGCGCCATCTGCTTGGGCAGACCGCACTGGTGCAGCTTCAACTGGGGGCCGACCACGATGACCGAACGGCCCGAGTAGTCGACGCGCTTGCCGAGCAGGTTCTGGCGGAACCGTCCCTGCTTGCCCTTGAGCATGTCGGACAGCGACTTGAGCGGACGGTTGCCGGGGCCCGTGACCGGGCGACCGCGACGGCCGTTGTCGAAGAGGCTGTCAACGGCCTCCTGGAGCATCCGCTTCTCGTTGTTGACGATGATCTCCGGCGCACCGAGGTCGAGCAGACGCTTGAGTCGGTTGTTGCGGTTGATCACGCGGCGGTAGAGGTCGTTGAGGTCGGAGGTCGCGAAGCGGCCACCGTCGAGCTGCACCATGGGGCGCAGGTCCGGAGGAATGACCGGGACGGCGTCCAGAACCATGCCCGACGGCTTGTTGGTCGTCGCCTGGAAGGCGGTGACCACCTTGAGCCGCTTGAGGGCACGGGTCTTCTTCTGGCCCTTGCCGGTGGCGATGATCTCGCGCAGCAGCTCGGACT
>JBDTTS010000165.1:0-5554 GCA_039930525.1 Actinomycetes bacterium
CACGGTTTTAGCCCGCTCAGCGCGAAAAACCGTGCCTAACTCTTCATTGGAGCCGGCGGCGTGCGCGTGCGACGTCCCAGGCCAGTTGGTCTTTCGCCGCGGCGCTCTCCGCCAACGAGGAACACCCCGCTGAAATCCCAAGGACCGGTAACGGCTTAAGGGTAGGTTTGGCCGAATGAAATGGCCGGCCTTGGTGGCGTTGGCAATGGCGCAGTTCGTGATGGTGCTTGACCAGTCAGTCATGAACGTGTCGATCAGCACTTTGGTGGCCGACTTCGACACGACGGTCACCACCATCCAGGCCGTCATCACCTTCTACTGCCTCGTCATGGCCATGTTCATGATGACCGGCGCCAAGCTCGGCGACATCATGGGTAGACGGCGAGTCTTCGTGATCGGTCTGATCATCTACGCGTGCGGGTCGGCACTGACCGCTGTTGCGCCGTCTGTAGCCATCTTGACGCTGGGTTGGTCGGTGCTCGAAGGTGTCGGGGCGGCGATGGTGCTGCCGGCGATGGCGGCGCTCATCGCCGGAAACTTCGTCGGCAAGGAACGCAAGGTCGCCTACGCCGTTATCGGTGGAGTGGCTGGCGCGGGTATCGCGATCGGTCCAATCGTCGGAGGGTGGGCAACGACCGAGCTGAGTTGGCGAGTGGTGTTCGCCGGCGAGGTTGTTCTGGTGCTCATCATCTTGGCGCTGACCCACAAAGTGGGCGACGCGCTGCGGGAGGGCCCGAAGATGACGCTTGACGTCGTGGGAACCGTGCTGTCGGCGTCGGCCTTTGGCCTGATTGTCCTGGGGACGCTGCAGTCGAGCACGTGGGGATGGGTGGCCCCGAAGGACTCACCCATCGAGCCGTTCGGCTTCTCCCTCACGCTCTTTGTGATCAGTGCTGGCGGCCTACTGCTCTGGGCCTTCATGGCGTGGCAACGTCGGCGCGAGTCGACTGGTGCCGACCCGCTCGTGCATCTGGACTTGCTCAAGGTCCTGCCGCTGAGATCTGGACTCGCTGGACTCTTCTCGCAGAACCTGATCTTGATGGGCATCTTCTTCGTTGTTCCGCTTTATCTGCAGGTGGTCCTGGGCCTCAACGCTCTCGAAACGGGCCTCAAGATGCTTCCGGTGTCGGTCGCCATGTTCATCGCGTCCCTAGTGGGCTCCAGGCTCTCGACTCGTTTCTCAGTGCGCGGCATCGTGCGCACCGGGCTGGTCCTGGTGGCAGCGGCATGCCTGGTCTTGATGGGCACGGTCGACTATCAGCTCGACGAGGCATCCTTCGCCTGGGCGATGGGCCTTCTCGGAGTCGGCATGGGGCTGCTGGCGTCCCAGCTGGGCAACGTTGTCCAGTCGGCCGTCGATTCGTCTGGGCGTGCCGAGGCGGGTGGCCTGCAGTACACCGGTCAACAACTGGGCTCCTCGCTCGGAGTTGCCCTGATCGGGGCCATCGTGCTGACCGGGTTGACGAGCGCTTTCGTGGGCAACGTCTCCTCCGATGCGCGGGTGAGCGCCGAAGTTTCTGGACAAGTTGGAGTAGCCGCTGGGACAGGGATCGACTTCCTTTCGGTTGACGACGTCCGAGTTGCCGTCGAAGACGCTGGAGTTGGCGACGCCACCGCGGACGCGATCGTCGATGATTACGCCCAGGCGCAGATCCGGTCACTCAAGACCGGCATGCTCGTAGCGGCGTTGCTCGCGTTGCTGAGTCTGCCGTTCACCCGAGATCTGCCAAGGGTCTTGGCCCAAGATGAAGGGCAGAAAGCTGAGGAAGGTGCTGCCGCATGAGACTGGCTCCTCGAGACCTCCAGCGCGCCGGCATGACCGGCACTGTTCCTCACTACGGGGGCCGTCTGACTCCGACTCAGGCGTACGCAGCCGGACACCGCCAATCGGCGCTACCTCGCCAGCCTGAGCGGCCCCCTCGCACGAAGTCGCCAGCAACTCTGGAGCAGTCGATGGTCGCACTGCGCCAACTGCTCGACGGCGGACTCATCACCGAGACAGAGTTCGATGCGCTCATGGCGCGGCGCTCTCCCTGAGGGCCCCCGTACAGGTGCTCGTCATCGGCTTCGACGAACCTCGCTTCTCTGGTGTTGTTCTGGCCGAGCTCGCTCGCCTCAAGGCGGAAGGCATCGTTCAGCTGGTCGATCTGTTCGTCGTCGAGCGAAACCTGGACGGAGAACTGCACGCGGTGTCGAGCGTGGAAGCCTTCGGACCTGCAGCAGGAGACGTTGCCGCGTCCCTGCTCACTGAATCCTCGGGACGGGAAGCAACCCCGCACGAGCACGACCTTGAGACGGTCTGGTCATTGGCAGCGGCGATCCCGGCGGGGACTACTGCTGTCGTAAGTGAGCGCGGGCCTGCACCTGACTAAGATGCGTGTTGGCAGTTCGCCGACGATGAGAGGGCACCATGAGCTACGAGCCACCGATGGGTCAACCAGCACTTCCGCCAGATGTGAACTCCAAGAAGGTCCTCGCCGGCATCATGGGAATCATTCTTGGTGGGTTGGGCGTCCACCGCTTCATCTTGGGTGACACCTCCGGTGGGATCCTTCGCATTGTCATCACAGTGGTGACCTGCGGGATCGGTGCCATCATCGGTTTCATTGAGGGGATCATCTACCTCACCAAGTCCGACGCGGAGTTCTACCAGGTGTACATGGTCGAGAAGAAGGCGTGGTTCTAGTTCGACGGTGTTGGACATTCCCCAGGTAGTGTCCAGCGCATGGAACTCGTTGAGTGCGTCCCGAACTTTTCTGACGGTCGACGCCCAGAGGTAGTCGCCGCCATCGCCGACGCGATCGGCGGCGTGGGCGGCGTGACCGTCCTTGACGTGTCGTCCGACCCGAGCCACAACCGCACTGTCGTCACTTTCGTTGCTCCCAAACGGGTCGCGGTGCAGGCGGCATTCGCGGGCATCGCCAAGGCGACCGAGCTGATCGACCTCACCACGCACGAGGGCGAGCATCCGCGCATCGGGGCCACAGATGTTTGCCCCTTCATCCCGTTGCAAGGTACGACGATGGACGAATGCATTGCGCTGGCGCGGACGTTGGGACAGCGGGTGGGCGATGAACTCGGGGTCCCCGTCTTTCTCTATGAGCGCGCAGCATCGCGTCCAGAGCGTACAAACTTGGTCGACGTGCGTCGAGGTGGGTTCGAACTGGCACGCACGCAGATAGGCACGAGCCCTGACCGGATTCCCGATTTTGGGCCGAACGCTGTTCACCCCACGGCAGGAGCGACCATTGTCGGCGCCAGGCCCTTCCTGGTCGCGTACAACGTCTACCTCGGGGGCGCAGAGAACCTGCACGTGGCCAAGGAAGTAGCGAAGGCTGTCCGCGGTTCGAGCGGCGGATTGCGACACGTGAAGGGTTTAGGTCTTGAAGTGGAGGGCCAAGCTCAGGTCTCGATGAACCTCGTCGACACCGAGCAGACGCCGCTCTATCGCGCGTACGACATGGTCAAGATGGAGGCCGAGGCACGCGGTGTCTCGCCCACCCGCAGCGAACTCGTTGGTCTCGTGCCTGAGCAGGTGCTTTTCGAGACGGCAGCTCGGCACATCCAGTTACCCGACTTCACCGCCGAGATGGTGCTCGAACACCAGGTACGTGCAGCGTCCGACAGCCAAACGCTCGAAGACTTCGCCGCAAGTGTGGCCGGAAGCTCACCGGTTCCTGGCGGCGGCAGCGTAGCCGCCCTGGCAGGACAGCTGGCGGCAGCCTTGGCACAGATGGTGGCCGGTCTGACGGTGGGGCGGAAAAAGTACGCCGAAGCCGAAGGCGAGATGCAGGAGATCGCTCATGTGGCCCGCGCCCTGGGCGAGCGACTCGGTGCGCTGGTGCAAGAAGACGCTGACGCGTATGGACTGGTCAGCGCGGCGTACAAGCTGCCGAAGGATGGCGAGCAGAGTGCCGAGCGAGACGCGGCGATCCAGGCGGCCCTGAAACGCGCCGCCGAGGTGCCTTTGGAGACTGCCCGAGCCTGCAGTGACGTCGCGCGGTTGGCGGCCACCTGCGCGGTCAAGGGGAATGTGAACACGTTGAGCGACTCGGGCGTTGCCGCGCTTCTGGCCGAGGCGGCTTGTCGAGGGGCCGCCTACAACGTGTGGATCAACGTTGCCTCGATGAGTGATCGATCGTCAGGCGAGGCGCTGACCACCGAGGTAGATGCGCTTGTCGAGGCGACGTGCGCTTCGGCTGCTGCCGCGACCGCGCACGTCGAGGGTGCAATTCGGTAGGCAATTCGCGCGACACGCGGCACAGAACCATCTGCTGAGTGCGTACCTCCGCCATGCTCTGCGCATGAGGGGAACCCTGACCAAAGCGCTGTTGCCCGCACAGCAGCGCCGGACGCTAGAAGAGTTGTCCGACGACCTTGACTTGACCACGGGCGACGCCCATGCCAAGCGCTCGGCGTTCTGGACGATGTTGCCACTCTCAGCGGTAATTGCCTCAGCTGGCGTGCTGTCGGACTCCACGGCCACCGTTATCGGCGCCATGATCATCGCGCCGCTGGCCACGCCGATCATGGGCATCGCTCTCGGCATCGCCAAATTGCACTCGCACACCACGCGGCATGCGCTGAAGTTCGCCACTCTCGGTAGTTTGCTGGTGATCGGCATCGGTGTGCTGTTCTCGCTGGCGCTGCCTGAGTCGTACGACCTGTTGTCCAACGACCAGATTTCAGGACGGACCTCACCGGGGCTCCTCGATCTCATCGCCGCAGTGGCGACCGGGTTTGCTGGTGCTATCGCTCTCTCGCGTCGCGATGTCGCTGCCGTGCTCCCGGGGGTTGCTATTGCGATCTCGCTGGTCCCCCCCTTGGCCGTGGTGGGTGTGTGTCTCGGACATGGGTCATTCGGGCTCTCGATCGGCGCCTTCACTCTCTTCTTCTCCAACCTGTTGGCCATGGTTCTGGCTGGCTCGCTGCTCTTCACCACGTTGGGCTACACCGGACGAACCGGAGACATCGGCGAAGGCTCCAGGCGCCGCGCCTATCTCACCATCGGGGTGCTCATGGTGGTGGTCGGCGTCCCCCTGATCTCGAACACGGTGGGCACGTACTTCGTCAATGTGTGGTCGAACCGCATCCACAACGCGGCCAATGAGTGGGTGGCTGAGGTGCCGGGCGCGCGGGTCCAATCTGTGGAGTTCTCGTCGAACGAGTTCCACGTCGAAATCCAAACGCCCGACGAGGTGCCACCCGTCGATGATCTGATGACTGATCTCAAGGGTCAGGTGCCGAATGGATTTGAGATCGTGGTCACGACGTCCCTCGGCCAGCAGATCGATGGCGGAACGATCGGGGACTAAAGGCGCCTCCTAGCGCTCGCTTTCCAGCGTCAGGCGGGCCAGCCAATCGCTCACCAGACACCGGAAAACCTCTGGGCACTCCACCCGGCCCAGGTGATGGCCAGCGAGGTCAGCCACGGCGTACGTCGCGCGAGGAAGCTCGTCGAGCAGATCGAACGCCGATCGGTATCCCACCGTGGCATCTTGGCGGCCGGTAAGGATCAGGCTTGGTCCGAGGAAGGGATACCCGGGGACGCCTG
>JBDTTS010000166.1:0-5528 GCA_039930525.1 Actinomycetes bacterium
GAAGACATCGTGAATGGACAGTTCCAGCGCCTCCGGGTCGAGCCCGAGCGAGAACGTCAGACACGCCTGCGGGTCGAGGTCAACGACCAGCACCCGCAGGCCGCGCTCGGCCAGCGCCATGCCCACCGAGGCAACCGTGGTCGTCTTGGCCACGCCTCCCTTTTGGTTGGCCACAGCGATCGTTCGACTCACGTGGCCTCCTCGTCACGACTGGTGCGGGCGGATGGTCGACCAGTCAGTGCGCAGCCTATTCTGCCCAGGGTGAGCATCCCACCCTTCATCGAGCCCCCGTCCGGAGTTCGCGCCGTCCCCCACGCCACCGAACGAGCCACCTTCGCCGCTCTCGACAACGTCGAGGCACTGACCGAAGCTGCCATCGGCTCTGCGGTCCTCGTCCCCGGTTTTACGGGGAGCAAAGAGGACTTCATCGCCACCCTCGCCCCATTGGCAGCCCGCCGCGTTCGCGCCGTTTCGTTCGACCTGACCGGCCAGTTCGAGACTCCGGGGCCCCCTGACATTGATCAGTACTCGCTCGCCAGTTTCGCCGCCGACGTCTGGGCTGTCGCGTCGACGCTGCCGCGGCCCTTGGTACTGGTCGGGCACTCCTTCGGTGGCCTCGTGGTGCGCGAGGCGATCCTGGCTGACCCGCTGGCGGCAGACGGTCTTGCGCTGCTTGCATCCGGGCCAGGTGCCATCCCCGCCGAGCAGCAAGAGGTGCTCCGGCGGTTCGTGGGCGTCATGGACGCATTCGGACTCGAAGCGGTGTGGCGGGGAAAGCGTGCTCTGGACGCCGCCGCAGGCGCTCCCTTGCCACCGCCTGAGATCGATCAGTTTCTGACAAGGCGGTTCTTGTCCAACGCGCCGGCGTCCCTTCAGGCGATGGTCGAGCTGCTCTGCGGGGTCGCCGATGAGGTCGATGCCTTGGCCACCGTGGCACCCCCTACCGCCGTCGTCGTCGGAGTCGAAGATGATGCCTGGCCGCCGAACGAACAGCGGCAGATGGCCAAGAGGTTGGACGCGACGCTGGTGGAACTCCCCGGGGTCGGACACTCACCGGCGGTGGATGCACCGGACGCCGTCGCCGACGCCGTCGCCCAGTTGTTAAGACGCAGCGACTCGGTAGCCAGCTGAACGGCTCGCGTCGAGGCGTTGATCGCCAGGGAATCGGACCCACCACCGGCCCGAATGACGCGTCCGCGACTGGACCGCGTACTCACCATCGCTGTCGGTCGTAGTGATGGCGACAACACGTGGCTCGGTGGCACCCTGGCGCAGAAAGAGCACCTGGATCCTCCGAGAGGACAACGCTGACCAACTGCCGCCCATCTGGGAATCGACGAGTTCTCCATTGAAGCGAACCAGCTTCCCCCTCAGCAGGACCCGATCCCCGTGGCGCCGGTTCGGCGCCGACTGAAGCGTCGTCCTCGACTCGCGAAGCAGGTGCACCCGGCCGAATGGAGCTTCGGGCACCACGACCGTCGACGTGCCACCTTCGGTCACGCCCACCTTCACCTTGCTCGCCGTGTACAAGCCAGGGGAGGTCTTTACCCACCGCTGCGCCCACTTCCGAATCTGGGACAGATACCGGGTTCCACCGGTCAGGACCGATTTCGTCGCCGACACCCGGACCGCAGAGTCCCCATGCCAGGTGAAGGCATTGGCGTGGTAGCCACCGGAATCCTGGCGTTCCTCGAAGCGGATATCGACGCCGTCGATGCTGTCGACCGACTCCGGGTGCCTCACCACGACCCGATACCGCAAGTCGACATGGCCGCCCGGACTGAGGACAACCCTTCGCGGAATAGCAGTGAGTCTCACCGTGACGTCTTCGGCGGATATACCTGCAACCGCAGTGGTTGTCGTGGCAGCAGTCGACGCGGCACCAGACACCGGCAGTGCCAACACCACCGCTAGTCCGAGCACGGCAGCACGCATCCCCCGCTTGGACATAGATCCCCCAGACAACTCGGTCGTCGACCCCTCATGCATCGACGTTTACCGGGCCGGACTTGACGACTAGACGGGTTGTTGGACGAGCGGCTCCAGCGCCGCTTCAAGCCCCTGTATCCCGACGTCAACGATCTCCAGGGGCAGATCGATGGACGCGGCGGCGTCCTCGGCTGCTTGCTGCAGCAACGGAGTCCTGCGCTGAGTGAGCCACACGACCCGCGTGTAGTGGCGGAAGTAGTCGTCGCGCAGGTCTGGATAGCGGTCAAGACCTAGTTCGATGATGACACTGCGGTGGAACGATGCGGCCAGGTAGTCGGTGAGTAGGTAGGTTCCGGGCTCTTGCTCAAGGATCGCGCGGTACTCATCCACCCCGGCGTAGACGCTGTAACAGTCCGAACCAGGCAGCCGTTCGATGCCGTAACGCTCACAGACCGAGTCGAGAGCGCCATACGTTCCGCAGTCGGCGTAGGCGATGGCCACGCGTTCGTAGCGCTCGCGAATCTCGACAAGCGTGCGCTCCACCTGTGGCGCAATCCGGTCCGGGTGGTTGTGCAGCAGTGGAGGCAGCGGGTGCACGTCGACCGGCCAGGCGCGGCGAGCCACGATTCCCTTAATGTCGGTCGCCAGCGCACCGCAGGCGATGATCCCCACCGTGGCGCCGGCAGATCTCATGTGGGAAAGGCCAACTGATCCACGAAGCGGTCTTGGAAGTCGGCGCGGTCACTGAGCTCGACGTACTCGATTTCCCTGAGCAGGGTCGCCATGCCATGGCGTTCAGCGGCCGACAAGAGAACCATCTTGGCGCCCTCGCCGGCAACGTTCCCGGCGCTGACGATGCGGAGCAACGGAATCTTCGGCACCAGTCCGATCCGGACGGCGCTCGCCGCCGACAGGTATGTGCCGAACGAACCCGCAAGCAGAACTTGCTGAATGTCACTCGCCTTGACACCAAAGTCTTCGAAGAGGATGTGCCAACCGGTGGCGATCGCTGCCTTGGCGAACTGCAGCTCGCGCACGTCGCGTTGGCTGAGCACGACTGAATCCGCCTCGGGGTCGATCGGGGCCGCGAGCACAAAGACCTTCTCTTGACCGATCAGCGTCATCCGCTCGGCAAGCTTCGGAAGCGTCTGCCTGACCTCCTCGCGATCGGCGAAGCGGCCAGAGGCGTCGATCACTCCCACGCGAACGAGTTCAGCCACCGCATCAACTAAGCCAGAACCGCATACTCCAACTGCCGGCTCGTCACCGATTACCTGCAGCTCGATGTCATCGTCGATCACCTTGACGACCTCGATGGCACCGGGAGCTGCACGCATTCCACACCTGATGGAGGCAGCTTCAAACGCCGGGCCAGCCGGCGCAGCCGTGGCCATGATTCGCTCGCCGTCGCCGATCACGATCTCGCAGTTGGTACCGATGTCGACGAATAGCCGAATGCGCTTGTCGCGATCCATGCCCGACGCCAACGCACCGGCAATGATGTCGCCTCCCACATAGGCGCCCAGCGCCGGCACAACCGTGGCTCTCGCACCAGGGTGAGCCGTCACGCCGAGGTCAGACGCCAGCACATTCTCGAACTGTCGGGCGGCCATGATGAACGGCGCGACGCCCAGGGGCTCGGGATTGATACCCAACGCAAGCTGCACCATCGTGGCGTTGCCAGCGAGCGCCACCTCGTAGATCTCGTCGGCCTCCACGCCTGCCTCAGCGCACGCCTCTTTGGCCAAGGTATCGAGGGTTTCGTGAGCGAGCTGCTGAAGGTGCGCCAGCGCTTCTGCGTCAAGCATGGTGGCGCTGATGCGAGCGATGACATCGGCTCCGTAGGGCTGCTGCTTGTTCAGCATCGAGGTCACCGCGACCGGAGTACCTGTGGTGATGTCCATCAGGTTGGCCACCACGGTCGTTGTACCCAGGTCAAAGGCGAGCCCGAACGAGCGGGTGGTGGTGTCGCCGGGCTCGACGGCGATCAGACGGTCATCAGCGATGACCGCGGTCACTTTGAAGTCGGCGTCGCGCAGCGTCTGTCCCAACGTTCGGTAGACGTCGAGATCGACCGTGAGCTCGAGATCGTCCAGCTCGTCAAAGATCCGCTGTGAGTCGGTGCGCTGGTCGGTGAGGGATGGCTCATTGACCTCGACGAATCGCTTCTGGACCGCGGGCCGCAGGATCACCTGGCGGCCGACGCCGAAGGTGGCTGCCTTCGGCCGGGTGGTCATTGGTGGGACGTCAACAACGAGATCTGTTGCAGTCCTTGCCACGCAGGCGAGGCGCCAGCCGTCGTCGAGCTGTTCTTGTGAGAATGCTCGGCGATCCAGGCTTTGAACAGGAACGCTTCCTTCGACGATGTGTACCTTGCACTTCTTGCACGTGCCGTGCCCACCACAGGTGGAGTCGATCGCAATACCGTTCCAGCTCGCGGCGTCAAAGACCGGGACGCCAGTGGGAACACGGACTTCTTTGTCGGCGGGGGTGAAGCGGATTCGGATTCGCTCGGGTACGCCACTCTCTTCAGTCACGACGCATCACGTCGGATCGAGGACTCGCCCACACCGAGTTCCTCAACCATGCGGCCGAGGCTGCCATCGTGGCGGAAATCGGTGAAGTGAAGCCCTGAGACACCAGGCAGCGACAAGGCATGGCGAGCCTGTTCGAGGGTGTGCTGGTAGGCCTCTTCCGCCTCATCGGACGCGTTGGCGACGCGGTCGATTACCTCGCCTGGAATGCTGAGGCCCGGCACCTCTCGATCCATGAAACGCAGCGCGCCGCTGCGCTTGACGAGTACGAGAGTGGGCAGCAAGGCAGTCCTCTTGGTCACGCCGTTCTCGACGCACCCGGCAACGAAGGCTTCAAGGCGATCTGGGTGGTAGCCGATCTGCAGCTGCAGGAAGCGCGCACCGGCTTCACTCTTGATCTTGGCTCGCTCGACGCGATAGTCGATCGGAGGGGCGAACGGGTTTTCGACCGCCCCAACAAAGAGGTCAGGGGCGGGATCGATCTTCCTGCCAGAGACGTAGTGACCCTGTTGGAGCCCAGTAGCTACTGCGATGAGCTGAGGTCCGTCAAGGTCAAAAACCCGGCGAGCCTCTGGCTCGTCACCAGCCGTCACATCGTCGCCAGTCAACGCACAGATGTTGCGGACGCCAAACATCGAGGCGCCGACAATGTCGGCTTGGATGGCAATCCGATTCTTGTCGCGGCAGACCACCTGCATGATCGGCTCGACACCAGCCTGCTGCATCGCGATCGCAATGGCCACGTTCGAGGCATGAGCGTGCGCGGCAGGGTTGTCTGTCGCATTGATGGCATCGACGTACGGTGCAATCGCCTCAAGTCGCTGGCGAACCTTCGCCAGCCCGCCACCATCGACGGACGGTAGCTCAGCGGTAATGACCGGCCGAGATCCGGACTCGAGCAAGCCCTGCAGGTTCATCAGGCGCGAACCAGTGCGCGGCGGATTTCGAGGAGTTCTTTGGCACGGCGGACCGCAGTGGAGGCGTCAGCGGCGTACCCATCAGCACCAACAGCGTCGGCGTACTCCTGCGTCACCGGTGCACCCCCGACCATCACGATCACCTGAT
>JBDTTS010000167.1:0-5507 GCA_039930525.1 Actinomycetes bacterium
GACTGGCGGCCACGTAGAGCAACATCTCGGCCCGCTTCAACCCCGACCGGTAGCCGGCCAGCAGAGCCCAGCCCGCGAGCAGAACCATGATCGACACAAGGCCGGCCAGCACTGCTGCGTTGCTTGATGCTCCACACGCCGAGAACGCCACGATCACCGCGATCGGCCCGAACGACACGGCGACCAGGGGCCACTCCTCGTCGAGCAGGTGCGCCGGCCGACGGCTCGGTGTGCGCTGGCGTGTGATCCGCTCACCTACGAGCTCGGCATAGACGTGCGCGAGCCAGTACACGACCTGGGTCATGGCCACCAAGGTCACCAGGTGAGAGATGTCGGGATCGTCCTGCGCCCCCTGAACGGCGATCAATGCTCCTGCCAGCACCGTTCCGTGCACCGCCGCTGCAGGGTTGTGTGCGGGACGTGCCGCTTCAGACTCTGTCATCGGGTCGATCCGTACCCCTTGGGCTGGTTTCGTCCGACTCTAGACTCCTCCGTGGTCGGGGTACGCCACGATTCTGATCTCACTACGAATGCGGGTTCATGGCTTCTTCTACTGTGCTGGCGCTGATCGGATCAGGCGTGGTCGTCCTGGGGCTGATCCTCCGCGTCGTGGCCCTCGGTGTCATCCCGGGCAACCGGCGTCCGACCTCAGGGATGGCGTGGCTGCTGCTGATCCTTGCTGCGCCGATCTTGGGCTACCTCGTGTTCCTCTTCCTCGGTCGCACCGCACTGGGCAAGAAGCGTGAGTCCCGGCAGCGTGAGGCTCTGATCGCGATCAGGGCACGAACCGAGGGCGTCGTCCCACTGCCACTGGGTGCCGATGCTCCGGCGTACGCAGCCTCGGTCGTTGCGTTGAACCGCAACCTCGGATCGTTGCCGGCTCTGTCGGGCAACGACATCGAGGTGGAACCCGACTATCGCGCCTCGATCGAGCGGATGACGGCCGCGATCAGCGACTCTGAACGCTACGTGCACGTGCAGTTCTACATCACTGCCTGGGACGAGGTCACCGGACCGCTCTTCGACGCGTGCGTGGCCGCGGCTGATCGCGGAGTTGTCGTCCGCCTTCTCTTCGACCACCTCGGCTCCCGCGGAATCCCAGGCTACAAGGACATGGTGAGACGCCTCGATGCCAGCGGCATCGAGTGGCGAGCCATGCTCCCGGTGAGTCTGCGTGCTCTGCGCTTCCGGCGTCCTGACCTGCGCAATCACCGCAAGCTGTTGGTGGTGGACGGTCAGGTCGGGTTCATGGGCTCCCAGAACATGACCGAGCCGGGCTACAACAAACCCAAGAACCATGCACGCGGTCGCGAATGGGTCGAGTTGATGGTGCAGGTGCGCGGTCCGATCGTGGCGGCACTGGACGGCGTGTTCGGTGGCGACTGGTACGCCGAGACCGGCGAGACCCTCAGCGTGCGGGCGCACGAGGCCCCGATCGACATTGGGCGAACCGGGGAGGCGGCGCACGGGGTCACCGCCCAACTGGTGCCGAGCGGTCCGGGCTATCCGGCGGAGAACAACCTGCGACTGTTCACGACGCTCATCTATTCAGCGACGAAACGTATCTCGCTGACCAGTCCCTATTTCGTGCCCGATGAGTCCCTGCTCTATGCCGTGACCACCGCAGCCCAACGGGGTGTGCGCGTTGAACTGTTCGTCGGCGAGGAGGCTGACCAGTTCATGGTCGGCCACGCCCAGGCTTCCTACTACCGGGCGCTCCTCGAGGCTGGGGTGCGGATCTACCTCTACCCAGCGCCGTACGTGCTGCACGCCAAACACTTCACGATCGACGACGACGTGACGGTGATCGGGTCGAGCAACATGGACATGCGGTCGTTCTTGCTCAACTACGAGATCTCGCTGATGTTGCTCGGCGCCGACGTCGTGGCAAAGGTCCGCCGGGTTGAAGACACCTATCGGGAGCGGTCGCGTGAACTCCTGGCCGAGGAGTGGTCCCAACGCTCACGGGGTGCCCGCTACGTCGACAACGTGATGCGGTTGACCTCGTCGTTGCAGTAGTCCATGAGTCGCCGCAGGCATCCGATGCCCGTGCGTGACACGGCGGCTCGTGGCGGACGACCGTCAGGACAGCACCACGATCACCAGCACCACCAGCGCGATTCCGGTCCAGACCCTCAACACCAGTTCACAGATCCACAAACCCCGACCCCATGGTCCAACCACCGTGACAGCGTGACGACGGACATAGACCGACCAGCGCAGGGCGCTCAACGCACTGACGGTGCGCCCGACGTCGATCCAACCCAGGCTGGCACCGCCTTGAGCATGGTGATCGCGGACTTTCCCTCGCTCGAACACCACGACTAGTGCGAGCAGCCATGCGGTGGGACTCACCAGGAGCCGCAGGCCGAGGCCGACAGCCAGTAGGTACAGCGGTGTGAGCAGTGACCCGAGCAGTCCCTGCACCGTGCTCATCTCGTCGACACGCTCGAGTTGTCCTGAGGTCCACGCGACGGATGTCCCGGCGAAGACGATGAGGTAGGCGGCGTAACGCACGCATCGCAGGACCAGAAGCGCGCTTGCGTCCCAGACACCGCCGAGGGCCTCCTGGGCGACGACGACCGGCCCGTGTTGGTACCTCAGCCAGACTGGATCACCTGTTCCCCGCATGCCTATGACCCCTCGGTAAGGTTCGCTCCATCTGACATCGATCCCGCTTCGGTTGCTTCCACCTCGTCCACCTCTCGTGACTGTCCGTCCAAGAACGCATAGAGGAGCATCAAGGTAACGAAGGGAGTCAGCAGGGCAGCGATCACGCCGGGAACCACATTGACAATCACGAACGGCACCTGGAATGCGATCAACAGCAAGGTCCCGGACAGCCCGCTGACCAGCGCAACCAGCAGCGCGCCGAAGACCAAGAGGCCGGCGACCTTCAGCAACTGGTGCCGAACGAGTCGCCAACTACGCACCAAGGCCCCGGCACCTGAGGCACCTTCGAGCTGCACCACCGGGACAACCAGCGCCCAGACGACCGCGAGCAGCAACGCAGCTGGCGCCAGGTAGACCGACAGACCGACCACGATGTACGCCGCAGCCGCGAGCAGGGCCGTGCCGACGAGTGCCGGCACCCGGGGCAGGGCACGGTGATAAGACTGCCGCGCGGTGATCTGCTGCCCCGATCGGATGCCTGCCCACGCATGGGCAGTGGCCGATTGCGAAAGCAGGATGACTACACCCAACATGCCCCCGCCGATGAGCACGGCACTTCCTCCCAGAGGTGTCGCCTGCGGCGCACTCGTTGCCGAGATGGGCTCGCCAGCCACGAGTTGTTGGATCACGCTCGAAACGACGGCGATGATGGCGACCCACATGCTGATGCCGAAGAACAACCGGCGATGCGAGGAGTAGGTCGCCCAAGCAGCGGAGACGGTGGATCCGAACGTGCGCGGTCGTGAGGGATCGCCGTACGAGTCGCCACGGCTGGCCTTCCTGGCCAGCCAGACCACCGCCCCAAAGAGCAAGAAGCCTGCGATCAGGACGGGAGCAGGGTCGGCCGTGAGCCGTAGCAGCGTGAAGGAGCCCTTCTCGACTGCCGAACAGAAGAAGTCGGTCGTCTTGACGCCGTAGACCTGCCCGCCCGGTACTGAGAAGCTCTGGGTGGCCGCGTCGTCGGACCAGGTGAACGGCTTGGTCCACTGGCCTTTCGTGTTGGGGCCTGCCACTCCGTTGTAGAAAGACGTTTCGTTGCGCTGACCCCAACGCCCTTCGTAGGCAATCCACGGGAACTCGTCGATCGCTTCGCTGCGAATTGACGAGATGGTTTTCACCGCGAGCGGGAGGGGATCAGCGGTGTCCAGGGTGACATCACAGCCCAAGCCCTGGCTTGCGGAGCGAAGCAGGAACAGGCCCGGTCCGTAGTAGCTGGCGTGAGAGCCTGCTCCGACGTAGATGACCGGATGAGTGTCCTCGACCCGCGTCAATTTGGAATCTACCCACAAGGCTTGGACCGAGCCCTCGTGAGCGCTGTAAACAACTCGCGTGGGCTTCGTCTCCAGGGCGGAGGCGACATCGCCCACATCGAACTCAACCTGGATGCGCTCCCAATCGCCCTCGTGCCGGTTGTTGAAGTCGTTGAAGGGATAGAAGAACCAGTACTGGACAGCCAACTGGCCAGGTCGGTCCTCCTGGGTCACCACATGGGCATAGGTCGTCGCCTGCCTCCCTGCCCACGTGTCGTCAGCCCACTCCTCATAGGTACAACCCGGATTCAACGGCTCCCCCGGGAAGTCCAGGAAGTACCCCGGCAATCCCTCGGCGAGATCCTCCGCGGTCGGCCCCACGTCGACGAGATCATCGGTTGCCCACGGTCCGCGCAGCCCGACCGAATCATTGCTCAGCAACACGTCGACGTCACTGGGGGCGTACGGCTCTCCGACTCCACATTCGTCGAGCTGCTTCACCAATCGGACGTGCGGCGAATAGCGTTCGGCCAACGCGCTCTCATCGGATTCAGCTGCGGAAGCGGGCGCCTGAACCACCAGCAGACCGAGGAGTGTGACCGTCAGAAGAAGGGCGGCGCCCACGTTGCCTCGGCGTACTGCTCGATCGGCCACTCGCTGCGCCACCTCAACCTCCAGAAGGGGGACAAGGACTCAGCCTGCCCACAGCCGTCCACCACGATCACGGTTCGATCCACGGAACCTAGCAGGGGTCAACGGCGCGCCTGCCCCCACGCACTGGGCACCGACTGCCCCGATGTGAAGGGGCGTCACTCGCCCCCCGTACTCGCCCCCCGTGCTCGCGCAGACCTCCGTTCCCGGTTCGTGATCGGTCGCCACCCCAGGTAATCCCGGCCTATGGTCGGATCATGTGTGAATCCTGCGCACCGCCCATCGTTCTTGGCAGACGCGGGTTGCCCATCACATCCATCGTCAGTCCGCGTGGTGGAGCAGGGCACCGGCACGCGGCGCGAGCGGCGACGTGACGACCAGCCGGCTCAGTTTCGCCGATCTCGTCATCTCGGGTGGGCCAATCCTCACGATGGACACGCGGCAACCTCGGGCGGAGTGTGTTGCTGTTCGCGGCGGACGGATCTCCGCGGTCGGCTCCGCCGACGATCTCGCCGCGACCATCGGCCCCCGAACCGAACAACTCGACCTCGACGGCCGCACCCTCCTGCCGGGCCTGATCGATCCGCACATGCATTCTGCGATGGTGCAGATGGCTGACTGGGTCGATATCAGCCCCATGGCCACGCCGACCGAGTCCCGAATACACCACGCACTCCGCGCCGCGTCACCCACGTCGACAGGGTGGGTGCTGGCCAAGAACTTCGACCCCAGCATCACCGACGGCCACCCATCCCTCGAACGACAGATACTTGACAGACTCGTCCCTGCCTTGCCGCTCATCGTTCTAGAGAGCAACGGTCATATCGCCTGGGCCAATAGCGAAGCACTGCGTCGCGCCGGCGTCGACCGCCACTCGGTGGACCCGCCGACCGGGCGGTACACCCGCAGCGCAGAGGGTGAGTTGACCGGCCG
>JBDTTS010000168.1:0-5500 GCA_039930525.1 Actinomycetes bacterium
GCGGACGGTCGAGAAGATCTACCACGCGATCTGTCAGGGCCACCCGGATCCGTCCACCGGCACCGTCGACGCGCCGATCGGCCGGCACCCGAAGTCGGACTGGAAGTTCGCCGTCGTGGCCGGGGGCAAGGACTCGATCACGCGGGCTATGCGTAAGCAGGGCATGCCTATGCAACGGGTGCTGAGCGGACCAGCGTTGATGTCGGTGACGGCCGACCTCAAGCTCAAAGACATCGAAGCCCTGTATGCCGCGGTAGGCGAGGGGCACATCAGCGCACAGACCGTCCTGCGACGTCTGGTAGCGGTTCTCGGGGGCGAAGAGGGTGCCACCGAGGACATTGCCGAGGCTGCGGTCGCTACCAAACCGGCGCGGGTACGCACCGGGGAAGACCCAGGAGTGGTCGTCAAAGGCGTCGACGACGTGTGGGTCAAGCTGGCTAGATGCTGCACCCCCGTTCCCGGTGATGCAATCGTCGGATTCGTCACCAGAGCGCGAGGGGTCTCGGTGCACCGCAGCAACTGCGTGAACGTTGCCGCACTCGCCGAGACTCGGTTTGTCGATGTCGAGTGGGCGCCGACCTCGTCGAGTGTCTTCTTGGTGTCGATTCAGGTCGAAGCACTCGACCGATCGCGTTTGCTGTCCGACGTCACCCGGGTGCTCTCGGACCAGCACGTAAATATCCTCAGCGCCTCAGTGACCACCACGCGCGACCGAGTGGCCATCTCGCGCTTCACCTTCGAGATGGGCGACACCCGTCATCTCGGACACGTTCTGAACGCCGTGCGCACCATCGAAGGTGTCTTCGACGCCTACCGGATCACGAACGCCTAACCGACCGGTCCCGCTATTCGCTGAACTCGGCCAGGGTACTTTGGGCCTGCACCAGCCACTCACGGCGAGCGGCGATCGCCGTCTCTGCCTTCTCGATGTCACGCTGCTTGCCGGCAGCGGTGGCAGCGTCGCGCTCCTTCTCGAGCTTGGCGATCGTGACCGTGAGCTGGTCGACGGTGTCGGACGCACGTGCTCGTGCCTCCGGGTTGGTGCGCTTCCATCGGGTGTCCTCGGCAGAGCGCAGAGCCTGCTCGACCTGCTGCAGCCGCTTCTCGATGGCGGCCTTGTCGGCCCGGGGCACATGCCCGACCTGCGCCCAGCGGTCCTGGATGCTGCGTAGAGCCTCGCGCGCCGTGGCCAGATCCTTGACCGGCAGCAACCGCTCTGCTTCGTCGGCCAGCTGCTGCTTGTTGGTCAGGTTTTGTTGATGTTCGGCGTCACGTTCGTCGAAGACCGCCGACCGGGCGGTGAAGAAGGTGTCCTGTGCGGCCTTGAATCGCCCCCAGAGCTCTTGCTCGGTCTCGCGGGTTGCTGGCCCGGCCGCCTTCCAGCGGTCCATCAGCGCGCGTAAAGCCGCCGAGGTGGGTCCCCAGTCTTTGCTAGCCGCCAACGCTTCGGCCTCTTTGACGAGCTTTTCCTTGGCGGTCACCGCCTCTGCTCGCTCGGTGTCGCGTGCGGCGAACCAGGCCCGGCGATGCTTTTCGAAGGCGCTTCTGGCGTGGCTCAGCCGCTTCCACAGTTCTTGCTCGTAGCTGCGCTCGGCATGCGGAGCGACCCTCCACTCCTCGACGATCGCCCGAAAACGGTCGCCCGAGGCCTTCCACCGGGTGCTCTGGGCCAGCTTCTCGGCCTCGACGACCAAAGCTTCGCGGGCGGCCCTGGCCTGCTCTCGGGCCGCAGCCCGATCGGCCTTGCGTACCTCGCGCTGGGCGTCGACCACTGCGACGAGGCCATCGAGACGGCGGCGCAGGGCTGCAAGGTCACCGACACAGTTCGGCCGGTCAACCTGGTCGCGCAGTTTGCCGATCAGCCCCATCACCTCATCAGGGGCCAGGCCACCTTCGCTCAGACGGTGTTCGAGCAGGTCGATCTCGACGGCGAGCGTGGCGTACTTGCGCTCATAGAAGCGGACGCCGTCGGCCGGGTCGCCGGCCAACCACTCGCCGACCTTGACCTCGCTCTCGGAGCCGGCTGGCGTGCGCACGTAGACGGCTCCGGCTTCGTCGACGCGTCCCCAGTGCTCAGCATGCGCGTCGGCGGGAGCGGCGGTGACGCCCGGGGGAGGCCCAGGTCTTGGTGCGGGCCCGGGCTTGGGGACTGGGGCCGGGTCGGGTTCGGGTGCCGGCTCAGGCGTCGGCTCAGGCGTCGGCTCAGGCGTCGGGGCGGGTTCGGGTGTCGGGGTGGTGGAGTCCCCGCCACTGGGTTGGTCGGTCATGAGCCCTCCTGCTGCACCCGTGCGGCGGAAATGGTGATCGGCTGGGCAGGTGGGCCGTCGGCGGGCTTAGCCGAGTCAGGCGAGACGCCTGCTGCTGCTACCTCTTCGACGACGTCTAGACCCTGGGTGACCTGCCCGACAATCGTGTAGTCGGGGGACAGCGGAGTGTCCTTGTAGACCAAGAAGAACTGGCTGCCGGCCTCGCCGCCGCCTGGCTCTGCCATCGCCACGCTTCCGCGCGGATAGGTGGCGATGCCGGTCTCGTCGGCTTTTGGCAGGTTCTCGTCGGCGGTGGTGTAGCCGGGAGTGCCCTCGCCGGTGCCGGTTCGGTCGCCGCACTGTAGGACGAAAATCCCCTCCGTAGTCAACCGGTGGCATGAGGTGTCGTCGAAGTAGCCCTGGCCGGCGAGGAACGCCAACGAGTTGGAGTTCTTCGGCGCCTTGGTGGTGTCGAGCGCGATCGTGATCGGACCGCTGTCGGTGTCGAGGACTAGCTCGGCCGGGGCGCCCTTGGGTAGCGTGTCAGCGGCCTTGGAGTAGGTGAAGTCGTCGCCGTTCTCAGTCGTCGAGGCGGTTGTGGATGCGTCGTCGTCGGACGTGGACCACCACAGGAACCAGCCACCTGCAACGACGAGCAGCACTCCGGCAACAGCGCCGGCGATCATCTGTCGTTGCTTGCGCTTGTGGCCCTTGGACTGCTGGCGCTGCACGTAGGCCTCGTGGCGGGCGCGAGCCTTGGCCTTGCGTTGCTGCTGAGTGGACACCGACGGACCCTTCTCGACCCGCAGGATGCCGACGACGGGCAGCAGGTCAGGCGGGTACTGACCGTGCGACGCACCAGTGTAGGTAAGGAGCGTCCGTCGTGGTGGCAGGGTGACCGATAGAGTCGCCTGGCCGCCGTTCGCTGGCGCCACCCACAAGAGGAGGAAACCCGTGCTCGTCGCTGGCTTTCCCTCTGCGGTGTTCGCCACGAATGTATACATCGTGGCACCAGGGCCTGGTGAAGAGTGCATCGTGGTCGACCCGGGCATGGAGGTCGTCGCCGGCGTCGACGACTTGCTTCGCGAGCACCGACTCCGCCCGGTGGCTGTCCTGCTGACCCATGGCCACCTCGACCACACCTTCTCGGTTGTCCCCGTTGCGGGGTCGCGTGGGATCCCGGCCTACATCCACCCCGACGACCGCGAACTGCTGGCCGACCCCATGAAGGGTCTGGGCCGTGACTCAGCCCAGATGTTCGGGGGGCGCCTGGAGTGGCAGGAGCCTGACGACGTTGCGCTCCTCGACGACGGTGCAGTGATGTCGATTGCTGGGCTCGATGTCACTGTTGACCACGCCCCAGGACACACACCCGGTTCGGTGATGTTCCGGCTGCCCGGTGCCCCTGACGCGCTCAACGGTCTCGACGTCGAACCCAGCCAGACAGTACTGAGCGGTGATGTTCTGTTCGCCGGTTCGATCGGACGCACCGACCTCCCGGGGGGATCGCACGAGCAGATGCTTGACTCACTGCGCGCCAAGGTGCTGCCGCTCACTGATGACGCGCTGGTTCTGCCGGGCCACGGAGGAGCGACGACGGTCGGGCACGAACGGGCAACGAACCCGTTCCTGGTCGACCTCGGCGGGCCGCTGGGTGATTCGAGGGGTGATTCGCCGGGTGTCCGAGTCGGTGCAGGCCCACGTCCCCCCACCAAGGGGCTCTAGCGTCGATGGCCAAGATCACTCCGCTGTCGGGTTTCCCCGAGTTTCTTCCAGCGCAGCGCATCGTTGAACAGCACGTGCTCGACATCGTGCGACAGATCTTTGAGCTGCACGGATTCGCCTCGTTGGAGACCAGGGCGGTCGAGCCGCTGACCCAGCTGTTGCGTAAAGGCGAGATCGACAAAGAGGTCTACACCCTGCGTCGGCTGCAGGCCGCTGACGCAGACGACGGCAGTCAGGCCGACCAGCTGGGCCTGCACTTCGACCTCACGGTCCCGTTCGCGCGCTATGTGCTGCAGCATGCCGGCAGCCTCGAGTTTCCGTTTCGTCGCTACCAGATCCAGAAGGTGTGGCGCGGCGAACGACCGCAAGAGGGTCGCTACCGAGAGTTCACCCAAGCCGACATCGACATTGTCGGACGAGACACACTCCCGTTCCACCATGACGTCGAGATCGCAATTGTCATGGCCGAGGTATTCGCCGCGCTTCCGATCCCTCCAGCTGTCATCAAGGTCAACAACCGCAAGCTGGCCGAAGGCTTCTTTCGCGGTGCTGGGGCGAGTGACCCCCAGGCGGCACTCCGCGCGCTCGACAAGCTCGACAAGTTGGGTCCAGAGCGCGTCGCAGCTCTGCTGCACGACGAGGCAGGGCTGGACGCCGCCGGGGCTCAGGTCTGCCTGCGTCTGGCCGCCATCACGGGAGCGGACGCCTCATTGATTGATCAAGTACGGGATCTGGGCATCGAGCATCCACTGCTCGACGAGGGCCTTGACGAGCTGGTGGCTGTGGTCTCAGCTGCCGCCGCGCGCCGCCCTGGTGCGGTGGTGGCCGACCTGAGCATCGCCAGGGGGCTCGACTACTACACCGGCACAGTGTTCGAAACGCAGATGCAAGGGTTTGAATCGCTTGGCTCGATCTGTTCCGGGGGCCGATACGACTCGCTGGCCAGCGACGGCCGGGCCACGTTCCCCGGTGTTGGCATCTCGCTAGGTGTCTCGCGCCTGCTGGTGCCGCTGCTGGCAGGTGGTGCCTTAGCCGCGTCCAGGTCGGTGCCAACATGCGTGCTGGTGGCGGTGAGCGAGGAAGCAGAACGGGCGCAGTCCGAGGCAGTGGCCAGCAGTCTGCGATCTCGCGGAATCAGTACCGAGGTGGCGCCGACGGCGGCGAAGTTCGGCAAGCAGATCCGGCACGCCGACCGTCGTGGCATCCCGTTCGTATGGTTCGTCGGCGCTGGCGAACACTCAGTCAAAGACATCCGATCCGGCGACCAGGTGCCAGCGGATCCGTCGACGTGGAACCCGCCGGACGCCGACCGGCTTCCGACCGTCACCATGGAATCCAGACCTTCTGCCAGTTCTCGCGCACACCCCGAGGAGTCCCCGTCGTGATCCGTACCCGTGAGGCCGGCACGCTGCGTGCCGAGGACGCAGATCATCAGGTGGTCCTGGCCGGCTGGGTGGCGCGCCGACGCGACCACGGTGGCGTGGCGTTCGTCGATCTTCGCGATGCGTCTGGGGTGGTCCAGATCGTGA
>JBDTTS010000169.1:0-5488 GCA_039930525.1 Actinomycetes bacterium
GACTTCTTCTTGACGACCAGAGGGCGATTGTCGAGGCGCATCGGGCTTTCTTCACCGCCGGAGCTGAAATCGCCACGACAGCCAGCTACCAAGCCACGTTCGACGGCTTTGCGGCACAAGGGATCGACCGCGGCCAGACCGCTGAGCTGATGACTCTCAGCGTTCGTTTGGCCAGGCAAGCTGCCAGCGAGGTCACGGACCGCCCAACCTGGGTCGCGGCGTCGATGGGTCCGTACGGTGCGATGCTGGCCGATGGCTCGGAGTATCACGGCCGCTACGGATTGACTGTGGGCGAGCTGCGCCAGTTCCATCGACCGCGGCTGGAAGTTCTCGCGGCTGCCGGGGCGGACGTACTGGCGTTCGAAACCATTCCGTGCGCCGCCGAGGTAGAGGCCGTGCTCACCGAGATCGATGGCCTCGGCATCGACTGCTGGGTATCGGTGTCGATCGAGGGATCGCGGACGAGGGCTGGCGAACCAGTCGCCGACGTAGCCGCCATGGTCAAAGACGTCGACGAGGTGGTGGCATTCGGGGTCAACTGCTCGACCCCAAGCGACGCCACGGATGCCGTGCCTACCGCTGCCCGATCTGACAAGCCGGTCATCGTCTACCCCAACAGCGGCGAAGGATGGGACGCCGTGCAGCGCACGTGGGTCGCCACCACGTCCGAACCTTCCTTCCCGGTCCACCGATGGGTGGCCGAGGGCGCCCGGATGGTGGGGGGTTGCTGTCGCGTGACACCACACGACATCTCCGCTATGGCCGTACAGCTCGCCCAGTAGGGTCGCTGCCGTGAAACAGGTGACGATTCGCGTCCGTTGGGCCGACATGGACGCCTACCAGCACGTCAACAACGCCGTGTACCTCAACTACTTCGAAGAAGCGCGCGACGTCGTCATGGTGGAGCTGTTCGGCTCAGAAGCACTTGACTTCGTTCTGGCCCACGTCGATATCGATTTCAGGCAAGAGGTCACCCAGGATGACGGCGAGATCACCGCGCTGAGTCGAGTCGTCGGGTTCAGCCGCTCCAGCGTGCGTAGCCGCGAGATCGTGCGTAAAACAGACGGATCACTGGCGGCCGAAGGCGGTGCCGTCGTCGTCCCCCGCAACCCTGAGACCGGCCGCTCTCGCCCACTCACCACCGATGAGATAGCCCAGATCACCGCCGAACTCGCTGCCGACGAAGCAGCCGGCATCGACTTCTGAAGCGAGAGCGGTCAGGCAGCTGGGATTTGTCGGGGGAACGTCATCAGACCGTCGACGCCCCGCTTCGCGATCTCGTTGCCAATGATCAACCGCTGGATCTCTGAGGTTCCCTCCCACACGCGGTCGACCCGCAGCTCACGGTAGAGACGCTCGACGGCGTAGTCACGCATGTACCCGCGTCCGCCGTGGATCTGCACCGCACGATCGACGACTCGGCCGGCAGCCTCAGAGGCGGCGAGCTTCACCACGGCCGCCTTGGCATGCAACGTCTTGCGGTCAAGCTGGCCCATATCGATCTCGCATCCCACTTGGTAGACCAGGGTTCGCGCACCCGTGGTGTCGACGATCATGTCTGCGAGCATGGCCTGGATGAGCTGGTGGTTCACCAACGGGCCGCCGCCTTGGATCCGACTCGTGGCGAAGTCAACTGACTCTTCGATGGCGCGCGTCGCAGCGCCTACCGTCCGCGCCCCGATCATCAGCCGTTCCTCGACAAACCAGTCGCGAATCAGGTCGTACCCCTGGCCGATCTCACCGAGAATCTGCTCAGCACCCACCTCGACGTTGTCGTAGATGAACTCTGGGTGTTCGTAGACAAAGGTGTGGGTGTATTTCGGCGTTCGCTTGACGGAGAGCCCTGGGGTGTCACGGTCGACGATGAATAGCGTCGGCTGATCCTCGACCCAGGCCAGGGTCACGATGAAGTCGGCGACATCCCCGACAGTGACGAACCACTTCTCACCGTTGATGACGTATCGGTCGCCCTCTCGCTTGGCAGTCGTACTCATCGCCAGTGGATCTGATCCGGCGAACTCCTCGGTGACGGCGATAGCGTCGCGCCGCTGGCCGCGGATAGCAGGGAGCAGGTAGCGCTCACGCTGCTCGGGGGTGCACACCTTCAAGGCGTTCGACGGACGCCAGACGGTGTCCCACAACGCGTTAGTCAGTCGTCCCAGACCCTCGTGGTACAGAATCTGCTCCATCGTGCTCAGCCCTGCCCCACCCCACTCCTTGGGCATGTTGACGGCCTGCAAGCCCGAATCGAGAACGGCCTGCCGAATCGCGCCGTGCGCCTCCTCTGTAAGTCCGTTGTTCATCTCGCACTCGAGCTCGTACGGCCTGATGACGTCGCAGAGCTCGGCAACCCGAGCGATGAGCTGCTGCTGCTCGGCCGTGTAACTGAAGTCCATGGGGCTTAGTACTCCTTGTTGTCTGGCGTGGGTTCGTTCACAGGGACTGCTCTGGCATCGAGAGCTATCGCTCCCTCGGCAGTCGCGAGCAGGGGGTTCACCTCGAACTCGGCAATCTCCGGATGCGCGCAGGCGAATGCAGTGATCGCTGCCACCTGCGTTGCTACGGCGTCTAGGTCGACACCTGGTCGGCCGCGAACGCCGCGCAGCAGCGCCGATGAGCGCAGCGATTCGAGCATCCGCCGGGCATCCGCAGGCTCGACAGGCGCCAAGGCGGTCGCCACATCGTCAAGCACTTCGGTGAGGATTCCGCCTCCGCCGACCATGACGATCGGGCCGAAGCGTTCGTCACGGCGAACGCCGACGATCAGTTCGACCCCAGCGCCGATGTCAACCATCTGCTCAATCGTGACCGCCGGTGGTCCCAGCGAGCCGATCATGGCGGTGTACTCAGAACGCAGCTCGGTGGCGTCGACGATACCCAGCCGCACTCCTCCGACATCGGTCTTGTGAAGCAGCCCCATAGCCTTCATGACAACGGGGAACGTCAGAGACGGAACGACCTCGTCGAGCTCGACCTGGGTCGAGATCAGGTGAGCCTCAGGAAACACGACTCCGTCTGCCATCAACGCCGTTCTGACATCCCAATAGCCGAATGCGTCGAGCGGGGCAGCAGCCGGTGGAAGTGGCGGTAGTGCGAACGGTTCGACACTCGTTGCTCCTGCCAGCGCCCCGGCTGCGCCCTCAATCGTGCGGTAGACGGGTACCCCGTAGGAGCGCAGCTCGGTAGCGGCTGGACTCTGCGGGAACATCGAGTGCACGACCAAGGGGCGACCGTGCGTCTGCATTGCTTGCGCAAGCGTGGTTGCGGTCTGCACCTCGAGCTCGGCCAGCGCCGGCCCGTACTGTCCGTAGCCCCCGAAGTAGCCGGTGACGACCATGGCGTCCACCTCGCCGCTTTTCAGCACTGACCCCACAATCCGGCCAAAGCACGACAGGTCCTGTTCGCCGCCACCGGCAACATCGATGGGATTAACTGTGGTGGCATTGGCGGGCAACTCACGGGCGATCTCGGCGGCGAGTTCGTCACTGAACTGCACGACTCGCAAGCCAACCGACTCGCAGACATCAGCAGCGATCGAAGCGTGCCCTCCACCATCGGTGATGATCGCCACTCGGCGGCCACCGGCGATCGGGCTTCGCCGCAGCAACGCAACGGCATCGGCCATCTGAGATGGCGTATGAACGCGCACCACGCCTCCGGCGGCACACGCAGCGTCCACGACGTCCGACGAAGACACCAGCGATGCCGTATGCGACGAGGCTTGACGGGCGGACGCTTCGCTGGCGCCAACGGTCAACAGCACCACCGGCTTGCCAGCTCGACGCGCCTCACGGGCCGCCTTCGCGAAGCGCCGACCATCGCGGAAATCTTCGCAGTACACCGCGATCACGTTCGTGTCTTCGTGCATCGCTGTCGCTTCGACGAGGTCAGCGGCCTCGAGGTGCGCCTGGTTGCCAAGACTGGCAAAGCGCGAGAAACCCAGCTCCTGGTCAGCGAGCAGCTCGGCAAGCTCAAGCGAGAGATTTCCGCTCTGCGATATGAAGGCCACGTCACCGGACGGCAGCGGGTTCGACGTCAACGAGAGTCCGGTGCCCGCATCGAACACACCAAGGCAGTTGGGGCCGAGCAAGACGGCGCCGGCCGCACGGACGCGCTCGACAACCGCACGTTCACGCTGTCTGCCTTGGGCACCGGTTTCGCCCAGGCCCGCGCTGATTCCCACGATCGCTCTGGCTCCAGCGCCGAGCGCGTCGTCAACAGCAGACTCGAAAGCCACGGCCGGGACGGCGATGACGGCCAGGTCAGCGGTGAGCCCAGCAGCGGCCAAAGAAGGGACCGCAGGGCGGCCCAGCACCACATCGGCTCGGGCATTGATGAGGTGGACGGGAACCGGACCCGCGATCGCCCCCTTGGCCAACCAGTTGCCCCACTTGCGAATGTCGTCGCTGGCGCCGATGACGGCCACGCTGGTGGGCGCGAAGAGCGCTTCGAGCGCCGCATGCTTGTGTCTGCGCGAATCCCCGAGGGGAGAAGTCGACATCAGCGGGTCACCGCCGCCGACTTCACCGACGTGGGGTAGTGCTCGGCGACGGCGGACCGCTTCTCTTCGGAGATCGCACGCGCGGCATTGCGGGCAGACACGCCATCGCGTCGGGCACGCTCGAGCAGCTCGCGCGTCAACGGACGCAGGACGCCACTGATCTTGGCGAACGAAGCCTCGGCGCTTGACTCGATGTCGGCGAAAGCGATCCACCACCACCACGCATTGGTTCCAACATTCGCCACGAAGTCAGGGACGATCGTGACGCCACGGTCGCGGAGCACCGCTTCCGCATCAGGAAGCGTCGCCACGTTGGCGGCCTCGCAGATGACACTGGCCCGGACTCGGTCGACGTTGTCGGGCGTGATGACGTACGACATGGCGGCCGGAACCAAAACATCGGCATCGATTCCTACCCAGTCTTCGCCAGGCAGAAGCTCGTCGCCGACACCAAGGGCCGAGCGATCGATGACGCCGAACACGTCGCGGTGCGCCAGAAACGTCTCGACGTCGAGGCCAGCGCGATTGACGATGAGCCCTTCGCGGTCTGCGATACCAACGACCCGTACTCCAGCCTTGGCAAGGTAGCGAGCAGTCGCACCGCCCATCGAGCCAAAGCCCTGAACGACAGCCGTCGACTCACTGGGGCTCTGCCCGCGGAACTCAAGGGCGGCCAGGACCGTTTCGGCAACGCCGTACCCACCGACGAGCTCGCCGAGGCCGACGCCTTCGACTGTCTGTGCGAAGGCCACCTTCAGACGTGCATAAGCAGCGTCGGCGCCGTCCTCGACCAGAGCCAACGCAGACTCGGCCGACGACCGGATTCCCTCTTCGGCGAAGACCTCGTCGAGGACATCTTGGCGGACGCCGAAGTCTTCACCGGTCGCGAAGAGCGCTTCGATGAGTGGCTTCATCGCTCGACCGAAGCGACCGAGCACTTCGCGCGAACGGGGGTCGTAAGAATCGCAGTCGATTCCGCCCTTGGCC
>JBDTTS010000170.1:0-5449 GCA_039930525.1 Actinomycetes bacterium
GGGGCAGGTAGCTCAGTTGGTACGAGCGTCCGCCTGAAAAGCGGAAGGTCGGCGGTTCGACCCCGCCCCTGCCCACCACCTCCGCCTTGCTGCGCACCCGAAAGGCCCGCTGGCCCGGGACGTCGCATGCGCCCGCCGTCGGCTCCAATGAAGGGCTAGTCACGGTTTTTCGTGCTGAGCGGGCTAAAAGCGTGACGGTCTCTTCATTCGCTGCTCAGCCTCGACAGGAGCCAGAGCTCACATGTTGCGGGGTGAATGCGTCGCTACCTGCGGTTTGACCCCCTCTTTCGGCTGCGGACCGCAGGGTAATGATTCAACGAGTCATTACCGGCGATCATCTGATCGACATCTGCCTGAACGCCTAGAGAGCAGCCCATCCAAACGCGAGGCTGAACCCCTGCCACCAAACCTCGCTGAAATCCGAAGTGCACATCAACGTTTGCTCGCCCAACCTTCGGGTAACTCCCCCTCTGTTCGCCAAACGCCGGTCCCGAATCCGGGACGGTTCACCATAGGGAGGTGCGAACCATGGAGCATGAAGCCCACACCCGGGTCGAACGCCCATTGTCCACGGTCTACAACCAGTGGACGCAGTTCGAGTCGTTCCCTGCTTTCATGCAGGGTGTCAACAAGGTCACGCAGCTCGACGACGCCACCACACAGTGGGATGTCGAGATCGCCGGCGTCGAGCGGGAGTTCACCGCCGAGATCGTCGAACAGCGCCCGGATCGCACCATCCATTGGCGCTCGATTACCGAGCCGTTGCACGAGGGACGCGTCAACTTCGCGCCACAGGGCGATGCAACCGACGTCACCCTCTGGCTCAACTTCCAGCCAGACGGCGTCATCGAGCAGCTCGGCGACAAGCTCGGCTTCGTCAAAGGCCGCGTCGAGGGTGACCTCGACCGGTTCAAGCAGTTCATCGAACAGCGGGATCACGCCACCGACGCCTCGCACGGCAGTATCTCTCCGAGCGCGGACCGAGTCTCAGGGCTGGACCGCCCCGTGGCCCACCGAGTCGAAGGCGACCAGCGATGAGACTCGCCACGATCGCCATCGGCACCGAAATCGGATACCTCGCCGGGAACGAGGAGGCCCGAGGCAAGACGTGGACTGACCTCAAGCAGGCCAAGCAGTCGCCGTCGGCGAAGTCGCCCGAGGACAAGGTCAGCGGCGCGGTGAGTCAACTGTTGGGCCGGCGTCACAAGTCCGGCTCCGACAGCGCCACGCCTCTGGTGCCCGACCGCTCGGTGATCGGCTGAGGCGCCGCTGAGCAACCGGGCCAGCCATGGGTCGTCCGGTGGGTGCAAGTGGGGCGCCGCTGCTGAGGGGGGAGCAGCGTCGCCCGCACGTCACAGCCCGCAGCTTGGAGCCGCCGTCATCGCCCCGCTGCCCACGCGTTCACAACGGCGGTCACGTGCCGAATGTCGGTTCCGTAGCAGCCACCGACCACTCGGACGCCGGGGAGGCGCCGTCGCAGAGAGGAGTACCCGCCAGCGAACTCGACAGGATCGCCGTCATCGAGTTCCTCAGCCTCGTCAATCTCGGCATGGCTCAGACGAGATGCGTTGGCTCGGACCGCTCCCACGCGACCCAGCCACGATTGGTCGGCGTCGGGCAATCCCGCTGCAACGGCGGCACGTCACTCAGAACGTGATTCAAGCCTTCGCCGGTCCCCCTGTGACATAGGTTGAGCCACTGTGGCCGACCTCGTACTGCCTCAGTACGTGGCATGGCCGCCCACCCCGATCGGTACTGATCGGCTGATCATCGGCGCCCCACAGCCTTCTGACCGCCCAGTGCTGATCGCACTTCTCACCTCGCCGGAAGCGTTTCGCTACCTCGGTGGCCCCCGTTCCACCTCCGATGCCGAGCATTTCTCTGAGGGTCCTTTCGGTCGGACGCCCGGATCATTTGTGGTCACGAGAGCTGACACCGGAGACTTCGTCGGAACGGTCGGACTCAACCGGCGAGACGCCGACCGTCCTGGCCACATCCAGCCAGCAGGTCTCGAACTTGAGATCTCGTACGTCCTGACACCTAGGCAGTGGGGCCACGGCTACGCCACCGAGTCTGTAGAGGCTGTCCTCACCTGGGCTGCCACAGCACTTCCCGGCGACGTAGTTGTGGTGGCCTGCACCCAAGCAGCAAACACCGCCTCAGTCGCGCTGCTGCGAAGACTCGGGTTCACCGAGGGAGAGCGCTTCGTTGAGTTCGAGGCTCAGCAGTGCCTATGGCAGCGGCGACCCGCAGACCTACCCGACGGCACCGGCGCACCAAGGGAGGGGTTTGACTCCGCTCTCCGCGGGTACACCTCAAGGGTCGGACGAAGACGATCCAAGGAGGAATGGGCGATGAAGACTCTCGGACTAGGCGTAGGCGTGGCGATCGGCTATCTGGCCGGCAACTCCGAAGCGCGACGCAAGGCCACACGCGCCTTCCAGCAGTTGAAGGCAACGCCACCCGCGAAGGCCATCGAGGACCGAGTGTCCAGCAAAGTGACCCAGATCTCTTCCCGGATGAGCACCGCCGAGGCCGACGACAACCAGGGTCCGGTCTCGCTAGGTAGCAACCCCGATCAGGCGGTTTCCCCCTCGCCCTCACGCTGAACCCCTGACCTGCCGATATGCCGGTTGAGCGGGGCGCACCGGCGCCCTCTTGGCAGGCGGGAGGCGCGTCGTGGTCGAGGCGCGCGGGGTGGTCATTGCCACGATCCTCGTTGCCCTGATACTGCTAGGCCTGTTGGGTCTGGCGGCGTCCAGCTTCTCGCCCGAGACGATTCGACAGCAAGCCTGCGAGAGCAAGCAGTTGCCGGCGTCAGAGTGCAACTAGGTCAGAGTGCGACTAAGTAGGAGTGCAGGTAGGACGACAGCAGACGGCCCCCAACCCGCGAGGGGTCAGGGGCCGCGAGAGTCTGCTAGCGACTACGGCTTCGGAATGGCCCGACCGAAGTAGACCTTGCTCGTCCAGATCGGATCGACCTTGA
This sequence comes from Actinomycetes bacterium, assembly GCA_039930525.1. GTDB lineage: Bacteria > Actinomycetota > Actinomycetes > JAHEKZ01 > JAHEKZ01 > JAHEKZ01. The sequence continues at coordinate 2,987 of JBDTTS010000170.1, forward strand.
CGTTGGTTCCGGGGCGCGAAGCGTGCAAGATCTGGCCCTTTCCGGCGTAGATCGAGACGTGATAGACGCCGCCACTTCCGTACATGAACACCAGGTCGCCGGGGCGGGCGTTCTTGCGCGAGACGCGGTCGACCTGACGCAGCTGGCCCGACGAGCTGTGCACCAAGCTTTTTCCAGTCGCCTGCTGGTACACGAACCGAGTCAACCCCGAGCAGTCGAACCGGTTAGGGCCGACAGCCCCGTAAACGTAGGGATCGCCCTTCTGGTTGCGGGCCACCTTCATCACGCGGTCGTACTTGGCCTCACGTTGCTGGCGCGCCTGCTGGATCGACGCCCAGCGCTTCTCAAGCGCGTTCCAGGTGCGCTGGTTGATAACACCGGTGACGGCGAAGCCGCGTCGTTCTTGGAACTGGCGCACCTGGTGCCGGGTCTTCTTGTTGAAGACCCCGGTGCGGGGGTCAACGTCGAGAACGCGCTGCGCAAGCAGCACGCGGGTTCCCGAGTCGCGCAAAGACAGGTCGTGAAAATCTCCGTCGGACGCCCCAGCAGTACTGGGAGCGAGGGGGCTGGCAATGGCAACAATCAGGCCGACGGCAGCAAGACGTCGACGCGCGATGAATCGCGACATATTTCCTCTCCGACGCCTGCGAGGTCAGCTGTCGGGTGCGGGCCAGAGAGTGCCCGGTCGCGCCAATCGGCGCGGCTTTACCCCAAGACCACCCGCTTTCGCGAACGGTCACAAACCTGTGGGTCCCCCACTCCTGCCCACGTGCATATCAGTTACTTCCCAGGCTGGACAGGACTCGGCGTACCAGGGAAGCCCCCACCCGGCGGCGAGGTCACGAAAGGGTATCGGTCCCGAAGGCCCCGAATGCAAGTCTTTCCACCGTGATGTGGCACACGTCACATCGGACGGTCTAGCTCGAATAGACTAGTCACCGGCTCCGGGCTGGACGGGAGGAACCACCGGCGGCACGTCCCCTTGGACACCGGCGAGGAGCGCTTGGACCTCCGCCGCCCGGTAGCGCCGGTGCCCGCCGAGCGTTCGAATCGCGCTCAGCTTGCCGGCCTTGGCCCAGCGGGTGACCGTCTTGGGGTCGACCCGAAAGAGCGCAGCCACCTCTGCAGGTGTCAGCAGAGCCTCCGGCTCCGGTGTTACGTGTGTCATGGGTCCCCCTGGTTGTTGGGCCCGCAGAAATGATTGCGCTCCGCGAGCGTACCTATGCAAAGAGTGACGGATGTCCCGCTTGTCCGTAATCCCTCAAGAGTGCCATTCCTCCGCGATCGTCGGGACTAACCCGATCGGGTCCGAGCCTCCCACGCCCGGTGGGTAGGGTCCGCCTCGTGGCTGATTCGCATCCGACACCCGCTCTGCAGCTCTTCGACCGCTTCGACGGGCATGAGCAGGTGGTCTTTGCCTCCGACCCTGGCACTGGCCTTCGGGCGATCATCGCGCTGCACTCCACCGCCCTCGGTCCAGCCCTCGGGGGCACCAGGTTCCACGCCTACCCCAACGACGCTGCAGCCCTCGACGACGTCCTACAGCTCTCGAAGGCGATGAGCTACAAGAACGCGCTCGCCGGTCTCCCGCACGGCGGGGGTAAGGCCGTCATCCTCGGTGATCCGCACACGGTCAAAACCGATGCCCTGCTGGAGGCCTATGGTCGGGCCGTCGATTCACTGGCCGGGCGCTACTACACCGCCTGCGACGTGGGAACGTACGTCGCCGACATGGAGCTCATCGCCCGCTCGACGACGTACGTCACCGGCCGCAGCGAGTCACACGGTGGCGGCGGCGACTCGTCACTTCTGACGGCGCTCGGCGTCTTTTGTGGCATGCGCGCCTGCGCCCAGCACCGCTGGGGCTCCGACGACCTCTCGGGTCGACGAGCGGGCATCTCCGGAGTCGGCAAGGTCGGGCATCGTCTCGTGGCTCACTTGCTGGATGCCGGTGCGTCGGTCGTGATCTTCGATGTAGATGCTGCCGCCGTCGAATCCGTTCTCGCCGCCCATCCCGAGGTCGACGTGGCCAGCAGCGAGGCCGACCTGGTGGCACGTGCCGACATCGACATCTACTCACCCAACGCTCTGGGTGGCGCGCTCAACGACGCCTCAGTGGCAGCGCTTGGCGCGTCGATCGTCTGTGGCGGTGCCAACAACCAGCTCGCTCATCCGGGCATCGAGCAGCAGTTGGCCGACCGCAGCATCGCCTACGCCCCCGACTACCTGGTCAACTCCGGCGGCGTCATCCAAGTTGCTGACGAGCTGAACGGCTTCGACCTCGAGCGGGCTAGAGCCCGCACCCTGGGCATCTACGACATCGCCCTTGACGTGCTGCGGCTCGCCGACGCCGAAGGAATTCCGCCGGCTCGAGCGGCCGACCGGCTGGCTGAAGCACGGATTGCTGCCGGGTTGACGCCCGACAACTGACACCTGCCACCCGTTCGGCCTACCCAAACTCCG
>JBDTTS010000171.1:0-5442 GCA_039930525.1 Actinomycetes bacterium
AGGAAGTGGTTAGCGGAACTGATCCGGCTGCGACCTGCGAATTACCGAGGCGTTACCGGGCCGGTCAACGCTACGGTACGCGTGAGAGATGCTGGGTGGTGGTCGGCATGGCGGGTGGAATCGAGTTGACGCGTCGTCGCACCGTTACCTTCGGAGTGCTCGGCCCCTTGCAAGTGCTGGATGGCAATGGCGCACAGCGTCCGGTCCCGAGCTCGCAGGAGCGCACGTTGTTGGCGTGCCTCATTGCTCGGGCAGGATCGGCGGTCAGTACCGATGCCCTGATCGAGTCCATCTGGGGCGAGCGGCCCCCACGTACGGCTGGCAAGTCACTGCAGAACCACGTCGTCCGTCTCCGTCGGATCCTCGAGCCTGACCACGGCGGATCACCGGTCGTCCTTGTGACTGACGAGAGCGGGTATCGGCTCGCGGTCCCCGACGAGTCCATCGACGCGCGTGTCTTCGAAAGTCTTGCGCGCCTTGGGTCCCGCGCGTATCGGGAGGGGCGGGTCTCGGCCGCAGCGCAGACTCTGCACGAGGCACTTGCGTTGTGGCGAGGTCATGCCTTCGAAGGAATGGAGACCATTGGCTTCGCTGAACGGGAGTCGCACCGTCTGGAGGAAATGCGGCTGCTCACCCTTGAGGACCGCATCGCTGCCGACATCGACCTTGGGCACGCCCGGGATGTGGTCGCCGAGCTAGAGATGCTGCTCACCGACGAGCCATTGCGCGAGCGTCTGTGGCAGCTTCTAATGCTGGCTCTGTACCGGTCCGGCCGGCAAGGTGATGCATTGGTCGCGTACGGGCGGGCCCGAGCGTTGATCTCCGACGAACTTGGCGTCGAGCCCGGGCCACAACTTCAGCAGATTCAGGCCATGGTGCTGGAGCAAAGCTCAGCGCTGGACGAGACACAGGCGCACGGGTTGCCTGAAGCGTTGCTGCCCCGCCCTGGCACGTTCGTGGGACGCGCCAGCGAGCTCGGCCAGTTGCGTGGCGCATGGGCCCGGGTCGTCACTACGGGAACCTCGCGCACCGTTCTTGTTAGGGGCCCGGTTGGCGCTGGCGTTCTGCGAGTCGTTGCTGAACTTGCCGGGGAGCTATCCGACGAGGACGTGGCAGTGGAGTACCTCACGGGTGAGCCGCCGACGGCACTAGCCACCCAGCCGACCCTCACCGTCCTGGATGCGCGGTCGAACGGGGCCTCGGCCTCGCTACCTGCCGCCGTGCCCGGCGATGGTGATGCTGGGCCTCGGCTGCTGCTCATGTTGGGGCGACCGAGCCTGTCGGTGCCGGCCGACGGTGTCGTCGACCTCGAGGTTCTCGGCGCCGATGATGTCGCAGCCATCCTGGGCGACTATCTCGACCGGGCCACCGTAGATGCGGTGCTGACTGACGTGATTCGGTTGTCGGGTGGCCGTCCGGGTCGGGTCCACGACCAAGGACTAGCGCTCGCTCGCGACCGGGCCGCGACCCACGTCTCCGAAGCGGCGGAACGGGCTGAGCAGGTCGAACGTGAGCTTGGCGAGGTACGCACCGAGTTGCGTCGAGGCGTCTCCGAGTACCGCGAGATGATCGACCTGAGCTCTGGCCCCGATCCTGGGACCTGTCCTTGGAAAGGGCTGGTGCCCTACGAGACAGGCGACGCCGCCCGGTACTGCGGCCGCGAACGACTGGTCGCCGAACTCCTCACCCGGGTGTCGAGCAGCCGATTGGTTGCCCTCGTTGGCAGTTCAGGAAGCGGCAAGTCGTCGCTCCTCCAGGCTGGTTTGCTCGCCTCGTTGGCTGCCGGAGCCTTGCCTGGCAGCGAGTCTTGGACCACCTGGCTGATGCGTCCAGGGCGGCATCCGATGCGTGAACTGGTGCGGGTGGCGGCGCGGGGAACGGACGTGCCCCCTGACCGTGCCGCCGGAATGCTCCAGCGCGCCGCCTCCGGCGACGACGTCGCCCCTCGAACACTTCTGGCGGTCGATCAACTGGAGGAGGCGTGGACCGCCTGCCACAACGAAGCCGAACGCGCAGAGTTCCTCGACGCCCTTGCCGAGCTGGCCTCCGACGACTCCCAGTGCACCGTGGTCATCGCGATTCGCGCCGACCACGTCGGGCGGCTGGCCGACCAAGGAGACCTGTCCGAACAGCTTGGAGATGCGACCCTGCTGGTGGGCGTGCCGTCTCCCTCTGAGTTGCGGCGCGCCATCGAGGTTCCGGCTGGTCGAACTGGCCTGGTCTTGGATATCGGGCTCGTCGACGCGCTCGTGGAGGAAGCAGTCGACCAGCCGGGATCGCTTCCCCTGCTGTCGACATCCATGACCGAGCTGTGGGCCGCCCGGCACGGCCGCCGTCTGACTCTTGCCGCGTACACGAGTAGTGGTGGCCTGCGTGGCGCGATCGCCCGCATCGCCGAGGGCGCCTACCGGCAGCTCGACGACGACGACCGTGCCGCCGCGAAGTTGCTGCTGCTGCGGCTGGCCGGTTCGGGCCAGGGCGGGTCGGTCACTCGGCTCCGCGTGCCGCTGGATGAGCTGGCGGGGCTGCCGAACGCGCGCGTTCTCGCCGTGGTCGAGCCACTGACTGAGCAACGGCTCCTCAGCGTCGACGCGGGCTCGGTCGAGGTAGCGCACGAGGCGCTATTCCGCGAGTGGCCGCGACTGCGGTCCTGGCTCGACGAGGAGAGCTCCGACCGCCGTTTGCGGCGTCGGCTCTCCCAGGCCGCTGCAGACTGGGAGGAGCGTGGCCAGCAAGTCTCCGATGTCTGGCGCGGCAGCCGGCTGGCCGCCGGTCAGGGGCTGATCGAGAAGTCGCCCGAGTCACTCACCGAATCTGAGCAGGCGTTCATCCGGTCCGGGCTGCATCAGCTGGCCGTCGAGCAGCGTCAAGCCGAGGAGCGCGCCAAGGTAGCGGTCGCCCAGACCCGACGGTTGCGCTGGTTGCTCGGAGCTGCCGCACTCGCATTGGGCCTGGCTTCGGTCGCCGGGGTGGCCGCCGTCCGAGCAGAGGGCACGGCAGAGGGTGAGGCACGCATCTCGGCCGCCCGCGAGCTTGCTGCAGCCTCGAACGCGACGATGAGCAGCGATCCTGAGTTGAGCATTCTCCTGGCCAGGGAGTCGGTGGAAACCACCCGATCTGTCGACGGCACCGTCCTCCCCCAATCAGTCGAGGCACTGCACCTGGCGATCGCGTCATCCCGGGTGGTGCAAGAGTTCGACGGCGTCGGGGGGTTCGTAACGTGGAGCCCGGACGGCGAGACCTTCGTGACCGAGGGGCCAGAAGGATCGGGGATGATCGACATCCGGGACGCCACGACCGGGGAGTCGCTTCGCAGCTGGCGGGGCCACGACGTCGATATCAACGAGGTGCAGTTTGGCGCGGATGGGACGCTGGCCACCGCGGGCGACGACGGCTCCGCAGCCGCATGGGACGTCGAGACAGGCGAGGAGATCGGTCGGCTGGAGGGATCCGGGCGCGGAAAGGTCTGGTCACCGTCGCTAAGCGCTGACGGTCGACTGCTATGCGCCACTTTCGCGGATGAGCATGCTGTGCGGGTGATGAACCTGCGGTCCGGACGAGTCGTCCTGGACTACGAGTCAGGATCGTGGGCCGTGACGGCTGCGCTGAGCCCGGACGGCTCCCAGATCGCGATAGCTCTCTATTCCGGGAAAGTAGTGGTGGTCGACGTCGATTCCGGCAAAGAGATTCAACACTTCCCTAGCGGTCGCGCCAGCGCTCTGCGATGGAGCCCCGACGGACGTTGGCTGGCCGGTACCGGTGAGGACGTCACGCGCGTGTGGAACCCCGCCACCGGCGTTGTGCGCGCCAGCCCGCCGAGTCACAAAGCCGCCACCCTGGCGCTTGCCTGGAGCCCGGACTCGCGCAGTGTGGCGACCGCCAGCGTGGATGGAACGGCAGTGGTCTCCACGTTAACCCCTGAAGGAGTTCGATCACTGCCGCCGCTGGCGTCGCGAAGCACACAAGAGGGTCTCGTCGGCGTAGCCTTCGACCCGAGCGGCACGCGGATCATGGTCGGGAACGTCTCCGTCTCGGCCGCCGTCGTCTTCGATGTCGCCGCGGAGGCGACTGCCGAGTGGGGGAGCATCCCGCTGGTCCCGGGCACCCCTAACTCAGCTGTCTTCACCACCGACGGGCAGCAGGTGCTGACCAGCGCTCCGAGGGGCTCGATCGCCGTCGCCGACGGAGATACCGGCCGAGTAGAGCAGCGACTCGTGCCGTTCCCCGCAGACAGGTTGCTCCTCGAGCCGGCCCCGCCGGACATCGAAGTTTCACCAGATGGTCGCTTCGTCGCTGCCGCGGGCGGGCGACGGGTCAGGGTGTGGGAGTTGTCCACGGGCGCGAGGGCCTTTATGCACCGAGGTGGGCCAGCCGCTGACTTCATCGACGTTGCGTGGAGCCATGACGGCGCCCGACTGGCGGCAGTGGCAAGCCTTGTGGAGGTTGCGCCAGACCGATTCCGGGGCTCCACCACGATCCTCGACCTCGACGGACATGTGGTGGATCGCGTTACCGAGCTCGGCAAGGAACGCTTGCCTGTTTCGGTGGCCTTCAGTCCCGACGGCACCCGGCTGGCCACCGGGTGGGATCGCGTCGACGTACAGCTCGGAGTCTGGGGCGTCACCATTTGGGAGGAGGACACGCCCGTCGTGGCGCTCGACGATATCTCCCGGGCGCCGCGGCTGACGTACTTCCCAGACGGCCGCAACCTGCTCGTGGCGAACACCTACGGCGCGGCCAGCGTTCTCGACGCAGAGACGGGTGAGCGCGTCGTCGCTCTGGACACTCATGTCGGGGGAGTCTTGGACGTGGCGGTTAGCAGCGACGGCAGCACAGCCGCGACCGCGGGTCAGGACGGTACGGTGCGGCTCTGGGACACCGCTACCTGGTCGCAAGAGCTCGTTTTGCCAGCCCACGACGGCAGTGTCACGTCGGTGAACTTCAGCCCGGACGGTGACCGGCTCGTCTCTGCGGGCGAGGACGGGTTGGCCAAGATCTGGGCCCTTGGCGTTGATGACTTGCTCTCCATCGCCGACGGCAGGCTAACCCGCGCATTCACTGACGAGGAGTGTCGCCAGTACCTACACACGACCCAGTGCCTGTGAGCAGTGCTGTGACCTCGCGGTTACTGCCCCATGACCTATATGACTGTGCGGTGACGGGCTAGTGACCATGCACTCCTAACTTCAGCGGTGATCCCGAACTGGTCGGGACAACCACCCTGGAGGTCACCATGAATCGCATCCTTCGAGGCACAGCCCTCAGCATCGCCAGCGGCTCGTGCGCGGTCTTGCCGGTCCTGATGCCAGCTGCAGCCAGCGCCGAACCGCTGGTGTGGCAGCGCCCTTTGCACATGGCTGGCGATTCGGAGGTGAACCACAACACGGTCACGCCCAAGTCGCAGATTGAGTACGAGGAGCGACTGGCCGCCGACGACCAAGT
>JBDTTS010000172.1:0-5439 GCA_039930525.1 Actinomycetes bacterium
CGTCGATAGCGGCGAGGAACGCCTCTTCCGACCCGATATCGTTGACCGCGATCTGAAAGCCGGTATCTGGCTTCTCGTCGATCGTGGGGGTGGGGGCTACCTCGGTGCTACTCGTCATGGGTTAGGGGGCTCCGGTGCGGACAGTGACTCGTGATCGTGCGCGCAGGGGCCGGTTTCGCGTGCCGAAACCGCCTGAGACCGACACAGGTCGACTCAGCTGAAAACGACATAGTGCGAGCGCGAGCCTGCTCCGTCCGAGGACGCGCGAGCCCACAGCGCTCTGAGGAGTCTACGGTGGCGGCCGTGACAGGGTCAATCGAGGGTGGTCCACGGCGCATCGACGTCGACGAGGTTGCCAGTAGGGCGGCCGCCCGCTCGTGGTGGGACGCCGAGGCTGACGCCTACCAGGGCGAGCACCAGGAGCAGCTGGGTCAGGCCCAGTGGCTCTGGGGTCCTGAAGGGTGGACCGACGACGATCTCGACCTGCTGGGCGTCGAGGCCGGGGATCGGCTGCTCGAGCTCGGCTGCGGAGCCGGCGCTGGCGCGCGGGGGCTGATCAGGCGCGGCGTCGCCGCCGTGGGACTCGATCTTTCACACCGGATGCTGCAGCACAGCCGTCGGATCGATGAGGTCGAGCGGATCAGCGTTCCCGTGGTTGAGGCCACCGCTGAGGTACTGCCCTTCCGATCCGGCGTGTTTTCTGTGGTGGCCAGCTCTTACGGGGCCCTCCCCTTTGTTGCCGGTGTCGATCAAGTGTTCGCTGAGATCCACCGCGTCCTGGCGCCTGGGGGTCGGGCCGTCATCGCCGTCACCCACCCCATGCGCTGGGCCTTCCTCGATGACCCGAGCGCCGGCGGACTCACCGCTGTGCGTCCCTATTTCGATCGGACCCCCTACGCCGAGGTCGATGATGAAGGGACGGTCGTCTACGTCGAGCACCACCGAACCGTCGGCGACTGGGTAACGGCGGTAGTGGGCGCCGGCTTCGTCATCGACCAGCTCGTCGAGCCGCCGTGGAATCCCGACAATCCACGCATTTGGGGCGGTTGGAGCCCGCTCCGTGGCTCGTTGATCCCCGGAACGCTGATCCTCGCCGCCCACAAGCCCGCCGAGTGTCAGGCTGGTTGACGCTCTGGTCCCCCGAGTGTGCACCAGCTCGGCTCAGTGGGCCGCGTCATGCCACGTACGGCCGAAACCGACGGAGATGTCGAGGGCCACCGAGAGCTCGTAGGCGCCCCGCATCTCCTCTTCAACCAGGGACGCAACGCCGCCCTGCTCGCCATCGACAACCTCGAGAACCAGCTCGTCATGTACCTGCAGCAACATCCGTGAGCGAAGACCCTCGGCCCGTAGGCGACTTTCGACCCCCAGCATGGCGACCTTGACGATGTCAGCCGCCGACCCCTGGATCGGCGCGTTGAGCGCCATGCGTTCGGCCATCTCGCGACGTTGCCGATTGTCACTGGTGAGGTCTGGCAGATAGCGCCGGCGCCCCAACAACGTCTCGGTGTATCCAGAACGCCGCGCCTCGTCGACTACTGAAGCCAGGTAGTCGCGAACACCACCGAACCGCTCGAAGTAGTCGTCCATCAGGGCTTTGGCGTCGTCGGGTCCGACGCCAAGCTGCTGACTGAGTCCATAGGCGGACAACCCGTAGGCCAGCCCGTACGACATCGCCTTGATCCGGCTACGCATCTCTGGCGTCACACCATCTGGAGATACCTCGAACACGCGGGCCGCCATCGTGCTGTGCAGGTCTTCGCCAGTGTTGAAGGCTTCGATCAGTCCGGCGTCCTCCGAAAGATGCGCCATGATTCGCATCTCGACCTGGCTGTAGTCGGCGGTCATGAGGGTCTGGTAGCCCTCACCGACACAGAAGGTCGAACGAATCCGCCGGCCCTCTTCGGTCCTGACCGGGATATTCTGCAGATTCGGGTCGGTGGACGACAACCGTCCAGTGGCAGCGACGGTCTGCATGAACGTGGTGTGGACGCGGCCATCTGCAGCTACCGACCGCTGCAAACCGTCAACGGTCACCAACAGTTTGGTCACGTCGCGATGGCGTAGAAGGAAGGCAAGGAACGGGTGCTGAGTCTGTGCGAAGAGTCCAGTGAGTGCTTCGGCGTCAGTGGTGTATCCGGTCTTGGTCCGCTTGGTCTTCGGCATCGCCAGTTCGTCGAAGAGCACCACCTGCAGCTGCTTGGGTGAGCCGAGGTTTACCTCATGGCCGATCTCGGCGTAGGCAGACTCAGCTGCCCGCTTGACCTCTGTGGCGAACTCAGAACGAAGCGCGTCAAGGGCACCCTGGTCGATCGCGATCCCGGCCCGCTCCATCGAGACGAGGAGACCGGTCAACGGCAACTCGACGTCGGAGAGCAGAGAAGCCGCTCCGATTTCTTGCACCTCCGGCGCCATCGCGGCCGCGAGGTCGAGCGTGGCTTGAGCCCGAGCACCCAGTGACTGCGCCTGGCTGTCCTCGGCATCAGTGTCGAAACTGAGCTGACCGTCGTCTGTCGACCCAAGGAGGTCACGGTTCAGCCATCGGATGCTGAGATCGGCCAGGTCATAGCTGCGCTGATCAGGACGTAGTAGGTAGGCCGCAAGGGCCGTGTCGAACGCAGGCTCTGCCATCGGAAAGCCCATGGCCGCGAATGCCAGCCCAGCCCCATTGGCGTCATGCATGACGATCTCTGCGGCCGCCAGCCACTGCGCGAAGGCCTGCTTCGACGCCGCGCCCATAGCGGCAATCGACACGAATGCCACCGCCCCGTCGACCGAAGCCAAACCAACGGAATGAATCTCACCAGTCCCCGAACCCCACGTTCCGCTGACCGAAACTCCGACTCGTCCGCTCGCGTGGTCATCAAGCCACTGCGGGACGTCCTCAGCGGCAAGACTCTGTACCTCGAGCTCGGGCGCGGCGTCCAGAGGTTCATCAGAGTTCTGCAGGGTCTGGGCCAGCCGGTCACGAAGGATCCGGAACTCCAGAGCGTCGAAGACCTGGTGGACGTGTTCTCGGTCCCAGTCCATGCGAGCGAGGTCGTCTGGTGACTTGTCCAAAGGCACCTCCTTGACCAGCTCGGTGAGCTGCCGGTTCGTGATGACCTGCGCAAGGTTCGCCCGCAACGAGTCGCCGACTTTCCCGCGTACCTCGTCAGCGCGTGCAACAAGATCGTCGAACGTTCCGAATTCGCGGATCCACTTGGTCGCCGTCTTCTCGCCAACCCCCGGGATGCCGGGAAGGTTGTCGCTGGGATCTCCGCGTAGCGCCGCGAAATCCGGGTACTGGGCAGGAGTGAGTCCGTACTTGTCCTCGACGGCCGACGGTGTCATTCGTGCAAGATCTGAAACTCCCTTGCGGGGATAGAGGACCGTCACATGATCTGACACCAGTTGGAACGCATCTCGGTCTCCTGTGATCACCGAGACGTCGAAACCATCGGCCTCTGCCTGCGTAGCCAAGGTCGCGATGACGTCGTCAGCCTCAAATCCATCGGCCTCAACAACCGGTATGCGAAGGGCGTCGAGGACCTCCTTGATCAGGCTCACTTGACCCTTGAACTCGTCAGGAGTCTTGCTGCGGTTCGCCTTGTAGTCGGGATACCGGTCACTACGAAATGTCACTCGCGACACGTCGAAAGTGACGGCAAGGTGGGTGGGCTGCTCGTCACGTAGGGCGTTGATCAGCATCGAGGTGAACCCATAGACGGCATTTGTGGGCTGCCCAGTGGCGGTGGAGAAGTTCTCGACCGGCAACGCGTAGAAGGCACGGTAGGCCAGCGAGTGACCATCAAGGAGCAAGAGCGACCGTGCAGTACCCATGCAGCGATCGTAGGGTGAGGCAGTGATCGCTGACCTGCCACCGGTACCCCTCCATGAACGCCTCGGCATCGAAATCACCCTGGCCCGAGCAGATGAGGTGTGGGGAACCATTCCGGTCGCCGGCAACGAACAGCCTTATGGAGCGCTGCACGGCGGAGCATCAGTGGTGCTCGCCGAGAGCCTCGCCTCGATCGGGTCGGCCCTGCACGCCGGGCCAGGCCAGAACGTCGTCGGAATCGAGGTCAACGCCAGTCACCATCGCTCAGCCCGGTCTGGGCTGGTGACCGGCCGGGCTGTGCCTCAGCACCTCGGTCGACGACTTGCCACCTGGCACGTGGAGCTGCGTGATGAGGATGACACCCTGACCTGCACTGCCCGAGTAACCTGCCTGATCCTTGCTCAGTAGGGGCGCAGGCGTCGCCGACGTTCGGCGCGTCCGAGCTCGCTCGAAAGCCGCTTCGTGAGAGCAGATGTGGCGATGGCGCGCCGCATGACTAACGGGCTGAAGCCCAGCCGCGCGAAGAACCGGTTGCTCTCTCGTGCTCCGGGAAAGACGCCCACTGATACGTAGTCGGCGGCTATTTCTGCGGCAAATGCGGCTGCTGCCAACACGATCGCTCGCCCCACGCCGCGGCGGCGCCGATCGTCGCGTACGTGCATGAACGAGATCTGCACCGTCTCGGCGTCACTAATCGGCGTCAATGGCATCCGGCTAAGGACTGCCAGACCGACAACCGCGTCGTCGATCTCGGCCACGACCACGCGATGCGCAGGATCATGCCGTAGTGACTCGATGCGTTCCCGGATGGCGACAGCCGACGCGGGCGGACCGAACGGGCCCACGCGACCGCCGTGCCGACGCAACTCATCCCACAGCTCGCCTATGGCGAGCACGTCGTCGCCCGTTGCCTCGCGGGTGCGCACAGTCACTGCCGACACGTCAGGCTTCAGGGCTCCTCGGATCGTGGGACCGGCAACCGGCCCTCACGGGTCGGCGACGGCTACGCTCCCCCGTGGCCGCCAATCAGCGTATCCGGAGGCTGACGCGACCCCTCACGGCCACCTCCCCTGATGCGGGCCGTCGGCGAAGGAGATGACGTGCCCGGTCTTGGCACAGCGCTCAACGTGCTAGCTGTGGTTGTCGGCGGAACGCTCGGCACCCTGCTCGGAGATCGGCTGCCAGCCCGAGTCCGCGACGTGGTGACCGATGGACTCGGGCTCGTCACGCTCGTGATCGGTGGGATCAGCGCCGCCGCAGTCCTCGACCCTCCTCTCGCGGAGGCAGTGGGAGACGGGGTTCGGCTTCTGGTGGTCCTCGGGTCTGTGGTGGCTGGCGGCGTCATCGGCGCTGCACTGCGTCTGGAGGTCAGACTCGAGGCGATCGGGAGGGTGTTACAGCGCCGGTTCTCGGGTCGGCGAGATGCCCCCGAGAGCCGGCGGCGCTTCGTGGAGGGCTACGTCACGGCTTCGCTGGTCTTTTGCGTCGGACCACTTACTGTCTTGGGCGCCCTGGAAGACGGGATGGGAGCTGGAATCGAGCTTCTCGCCCTCAAGTCGGTGCTCGATGGCTTCGCTGCACTCGCATTTGCGGCCTCGCTGGGGTGGGGGGTCGTCGCG
>JBDTTS010000173.1:0-5435 GCA_039930525.1 Actinomycetes bacterium
GTGAGAGGTAGAGGTTCTCGACCGTGACGTCTGAACCGGGGATCGCGGCGGCGGCGCAGATCCAGAAGGCCGCTTGGGATGGGTCGCCGGGTACGTCGAATCGGCCAGGCGACACGGGCCCGGGGGCCAGTGTGATCACCGACCCGCCATCGCCGCGGGCTTCGGTGGTGACCGATACACCGTGCTCGACCAGCATCTCCTCGGTGTGCCTTCGGGTCGGCGTCCCCTCGCGGACGACCGTCGCACCCTCAGCGAACAGTCCCGCCAGCAAGATGGCCGACTTCACCTGCGCGCTGGCCATCGGCGGCGTGTAGTCGATGCCGTGCAGATTGCCACCTTTGATGGTCAACGGGGTGAACCGCCCGCCTTCGCGACCATCGATCTGTGCGCCCATCGCCCGTAGCGGTTCAACGACCCGCTCCATAGGCCGCGTGGCGATCGACGAGTCTCCGGTGATCACACTTCGAAAGGGTTGGCCCGCGCACACACCGGCGAGCAGTCGGGCTCCCGTTCCGGAGTTGCCGACATCGAGCACTCCGTCCGGTTCGTGAAGATCGCCCCCGGTGACGCTGAGCGTTTCGAGGGGGTGCACCGACCGCACATCGTCGGCCCCCTCGATGCGAACGCCGAGCAGACTCATGATCTGCCGCGTGTGCTGGACATCGAGCCCAGCAGACAGGCCGGTGATCGTCGAGGAACCCGCGGCGAGGCCGGCGAGGATCAGCGCGCGATGCGAGACGGACTTGTCGCCGGGGACGCGCACCGTTCCAAGGAGCGGGCCGCGTCGGGTGATCCGGACGTGCGCAGCAGGATGGTCGTTCATCGGGAGCAGCCTATCGACGCCGCAACCACCGTCACGCGTCGACCGAAGTGACCGCCCCTTGTGCTGACGAGTGACAAAGCGGCCCCATCAAATGACAGAGTGGCCTCATGAGGGGTGATGAGATCTCATGAACCGCGCAGACGTCTCGCATCCGGTGGCCATCGTGACCGGTGGCGGAACCGGTATCGGCAAGGCGACGGCCCTGCAACTCGCGTCGGCCGGCTACCGCGTGGCGATCTGTGGTCGTCGGCCCGATCCCTTGGAGGCCGTGCGTGAGCAGATCGTCCTCGGTGGCGGGGTCTGCCTCGCTGCTCCATGCGACGTGCGCGAGCCCGATCAGGTGTCTGCCTTCGTCGCCCGGGTACTCGCCGAAGGTGGCCGGATCGATGCCTTGATCAACAACGCCGGTGGCCAGTTCACCGCGCCCGCCGAGGACATCACGGTCGGAGGTTTTCGGGCCGTCCACCGGTTGGCGGTCGAAGCCGCCTGGTCGATCACCCGCGAGGTGGCCAACCGTGCCTTCATTCCGCAGCGGTCCGGCAATGTGGTCTTCATGGGGTTCAGCCCGCGTCGCGGCATGCCTCAGGCCGCGCACGCCGCCTCCGCCAGGGCCGCCGTCGAGAACCTGGCGTCCGGATTGGCCTTGGAGTGGTCGAGGTACGGGATCCGATCCAACTGCGTGACTGTGGGAACCGTGGCGACCGAGGGTTTAGAACAGTACGGCGCCGAGGTGAACGAGTGGATCGAGACCATTCCGATGAAACGACTCGGGCGTCCGGACGAAGTGGCATCGGTGATCGAGTTCTTGTTGTCCGACGCGGCCAGCTACGTGACCGGATCTGTGATCCTTGTGGACGGCGGAGCCGATGCCTGGGGCGTTGGCGGGCTGCCTCCCGATCTGGAGACGCGGCCAGACTCACCCTGACGGGAGGACGTGAAGTGCTTCCACTCCAGCGATTCTTAGACACAATGGGGCGTTATTCTAGCGATCAGGGAGGCTGGCCTGCCCATGGCTGACGGCACACGAACCGATGCCACGCTGGCCGTGCCAGCTGTCGAGAAGAGCCGCGCTCGACTCTGGGGACAGAGCCTCAACTGGCGTCTTGTGCTGGTGCGGCTCATCACGAGTGGTCTGGCGGTCACGCTCACTGTTCTGATTACGCCGGGGTTGGCCTTCACCGGCTGGAGGCCCGGCGAGTTCTGGCTGGTGGCCGCGGTATTCGCGCTGATCAGTGCGGTGGTGAAGCCGGCCCTGCAGTTCTTCTCGCTCCGGTTTATTGTCGCGTCGTACGGCCTGATCAACATCGTCGTGAACGGCGTTTTGCTCTGGCTGCTGACTGTCGTCCTCAGCGAGATCCTGACATATCAGTACGTGTGGCAGCTGCTGCTTGGCGGGCTGATCGTCGGGATCCTCGGAATGCTCTTCGACGCGATGGCCGGCACCAATCATCCGGTGCTGGACAGCACTGAAACGAAGGAGCAGTCGTGAGCGGTGGCCTGGAAACGATCCATGAGAACCGCCGGATGCAGGAGATCTACAGCACGCTGATCCAGTTCGGAACCGAGGCGCTGCTCGATCGAACCTGGTGGGGCACGCCTCGGCGCGCCATCCAGGGTTGGATTTACAAGACTGACGGCGCGCCCCCTGAGCTATCTATCGCCCAGCGCACCCGACTGCTGATGGAGGATCTCGGTCCCACGTACGTCAAGCTCGGCCAGATCGTGTCCAGCCAGGCCAGCACCCTTCCAGATGACTGGAAGTACGAGCTGGAGCTGCTACAGAACGACGTCCCCCCTGCCCCCTACGAGCTGGCTCGCCAGGTCGTCATCGACGAACTTGGGGCCCCACCAGAAGAGCTGTACGCGTCGTTTAACTCCACGCCCATCGCCGCAGCCTCGCTCGGACAGGTGTATCGGGCGACCACGTTCGACGGCGACGAAGTGGTCGTCAAGGTGCAGCGGCCGGCGCTCGAACCCCAGGTGAAGGCTGACCTCGGCGTCGCTCGCACGTTCGGGCGGTACGCCGAGGCGCGCAGCCAGTACGCACGCGAAATCGGACTCAGCTCGATGCTCGACGAGTTCGGCTCGTCCCTCATGGATGAGCTCGACTACTTCGCCGAGGCATACAACATGGAGCGCCTCGCCGAGAACCTCTCGACCATTGAGGGAGTCCACATCCCGAAGGTCTACCGCTCGCTGTCGTCGAAGCGGGTTCTGACACAGGAGTTCATCAGCGGCGTCAAGATCTCTGATGTCGAGGCGATGAAGGCGGCCGGGCTCGACCTCGGTGTTGTTGGTGGCGCTGCGTTGCGTGCCGCCATCAAGATGCTGATGATCGACGGCTACTTCCACGCTGACCCGCACCCTGGAAA
Organism: Actinomycetes bacterium; assembly: GCA_039930525.1. GTDB lineage: Bacteria > Actinomycetota > Actinomycetes > JAHEKZ01 > JAHEKZ01 > JAHEKZ01. The sequence goes on from JBDTTS010000173.1 coordinate 3,196, forward strand.
CTTGTTCGTCGATCTCGACACCGGTGTCGTGACGTTCCTCGATGCCGGCATGGTGGGGCAGATCACTCTTGCGCAGCGCGCAAACCTCGTCCTGCTGCTGTGGATGTTCGTCAAGGGTGACACCAGCGGGATGGGCCGACAGCTTCGCTCGCTGAGCGTGCCGTTCCGTGAGGACGTCGATCCGGACCGGTTCGACAAAGAGTTCCAGCGGCGAATGGCACGCTATGGACGCGGGTCCGGCGCCGATGTGAAGGATGTCATGGCAACGTCGGTGTCGATCCTCCGGGACAGCGGCTACCGGCTCGACCCTCAGCTCACGCTCGCCCTAAAGTCACTGACCCAGTCGTCGGCGTTCTTCACCCCGTTGTCATCGCCAGACCACCTATTCACGAATGAAGCCTTGAAGGCGTCGATTGAACTCGGCCAGCAAGCGATCGAAGACGGAGTCGTCGAGGAGGCTGCTCGCCGCGAGGGATCGAAGCTGCTCAGCGAGGCCTTTCAAGCAGCTCCCGACTACCTCAAGGGTCTGATGTCGTGGCGCGACCAGCTCAAGAGCGGTCGCCTCACTGTCTACGTCGACACCAGTGCGCTCGATCGTCAGATGGAGGCAGCTCGGTCGATTACCTCAATGGTCGTGGTCGCTGTCTTGGTGGCGGGGGCCATGGTGGGGTCAGCTGTCGCAAGCAGTGTCTTCACCACCGAGGGCAACGAGCGACTGGCCTTGGCCAGCAACACGGCGTACGTAGCAGCTCTGGTGGTCGCTGCCGTGCTGGTCCTGAAATATCTCTGGGGTCTCTTTCGGTCACGTCGACGGACCTAAGCCGGAGCATGCCGTGACTGGGTCGCGGTAGCGGCGACCGATACGCTGACCCGATGGAACCTCCTAGTACCCAGGGGGCTCGGCCCGAGGTAGTTCGGCCATGAGCTCCCTGCTGGTCAACATCGGGATCGTCCTTCTTTTTGTGCTGATCGGGGGCTTTTTCGCGGCCGCTGAGATGGCGTTGGTTTCGCTGCGTGAAAGCCAGGTGTCGCAGCTGGCTCAACGCGGCAGCCGTGGCCGAGCTGTGCGCCGGCTCCACAACCAGCCGAACCGTTTCCTTTCGGCGGTTCAAATCGGTGTCACGCTGTCGGGGTTTTTGTCGGCGGCTTTCGGTGCGTCGACGATCGCCGGCGACATCGCACCGGTCCTGATCGACTGGGGGCTGCCAGAGAGGTTGGCCGATGGCGTGGCCCTAGTGGTTATCACGCTCATCATCGTTTACCTCTCGCTTGTTCTCGGCGAGCTGGCTCCCAAGCGTCTAGCCCTTCAGCGGGCCGAGGGTGTGGCGCTGTTCGCCGCCCCGGCGATCGAACTGATGGCAAGGATCTCAACCCCTCTTATCTGGCTGCTGTCACGCTCCACTGACCTTGTGGTGCGGTTGGCGGGCGGCGACCCGAAAGCGTCTCGCGAACAGATCAGCGAACTCGAGCTGCGCGAACTGGTGGCAGGGCACAGCGATCTCGACGACGAGGAACGCGAGCTGCTCGAGCAGGTATTCACGGCCAACGACCAGCAGCTTCGGGAAGTGATGGTTCCTCGCACTGAGGTTGACTTCCTGGATGCCTCGACTCCGGTGTTCAGGGCCGTCAAGGATGCGGCGAAGATGCCGCACTCGCGCTATCCGGTGGTCAGAGGATCAGCCGATGACGTGACCGGGTTCGTGCACGTTCGCGACCTGCTCGACCCTGATCTGTCTGGTCGTTCCGTGCGAGTTGGCGAGCTGGCTCGTTCTGTCCTCATGCTTCCCGGCACCAACCGGGTGCTGTCCTCGCTGCAGCAGATGCGACGCGAGGGGCAGCATCTGGTCATCGTTGTCGACGAGTACGGCGGTACGGCAGGCATCGTCACGCTCGAAGATCTCGTCGAAGAGATCGTCGGCGATATCCGTGACGAGTACGACGTCGATGAGCCGGAGACCACCCGAGTTGGCGAGTCCGTCGAGGTCGACGGCCTGCTGAACATCGAGGACTTCCAAGACGAGACCGGCGTTGAGCTGCCAGAAGGGCCCTATGAGACCGCAACCGGGTATGTGGTCAACGCGCTGGGACGCTTTCCGTTGGTCGGTGACCACGTGCAGGTGAACGGCCATCGGCTCGATGTGGTCGACGTCGAGGGTCGCCGTGTCTCGCGAATCCGGGTCACTCCCGAGACCAACCCCGCAGTCTGAGAGACTGCTCGGCATGTCGCAGTCTCGTCCTCG
>JBDTTS010000174.1:0-5425 GCA_039930525.1 Actinomycetes bacterium
CGGTCGTTGCCGCTCGATCAGCCGAGACCGATGGCCAGCATCGAAGGCAGCCTCGTCGACGTCCTCGCCTCACCAGAGTTCGACGCGCATAAAGACTCTTGGGCGCAGGTGACGGTGACCGACTCGGCGCGACCGGCTGACCTGCAGGCGCGAGTGCGCGAACGCTTCCCCGAGGCGCTGATAGTTCGCCATGTGCCGGCCAGTGGACCGCTCGTCGAGTCGGGCGAGGGGTTTACCGCCGTGCCGACTGAGCCCAGCGAGGTGGCCGAGGCGTTCGTCCACTACGTCACTGGCGACGACATCACCCCCGACGAGCTGGCCGTCTTCGAGTCGGCCTACGAACGGGTGCTGGCTGACGGACGGAGCGCCTGATGCAACTGCACCGGCTCACCCTCTGCGCTATCGGCCCGTTCGCGGGCACCTTTGACATCGATATCGAGCGACTGGGCGCGTCTGGATTGTTTCATCTCGAGGGCCCGACCGGTGCTGGCAAGTCGACCTTGATCGACGCGATCGTCTTCGCGCTCTACGGCGAGGTGGCTGGTCGGTCGTCAAGTGCAGACCGCATGCACTCGAACGCGGCTGATGCTGCGACCACGCCCTTTGTCGAGCTCGACTTCAGCACGGCCAGCGGTATGTACCGCATCCGGCGCACCCCCAAGCACGAGCGCGCCAAGAGACGCGGAAACGGGATGACGACCGAGAACGGCTCAGCCAAGCTGTGGCGCCTGCTTTCGCCCGACGGCTCGGGCGATGCTTCCGATCCGATGTCGACGCGTGTTGAAGAGGTGGGGGCTGAGATCACGCGCATCGTCGGGCTCACCCATGAGCAGTTCGTCCAGACCGTGGTCTTGCCTCAGGGCGAGTTCGCCACCTTTCTGCGCTCGACGCCCGAGGTGCGACGCGAGCTGCTGCAGAAGCTCTTCGGCACCGAGATTTATGACGCCGTGCTCGACCGACTCGTCGACCAACGCAAGGCGGCTAAGCAGCAACGAGCTGACGCGATCAACGAGGTGTCGGGGGCGATCCGGGCCTACTCCGGAGCTGCGGGTCTTGATCAGTCGGCCGAAGCCGCCCTGTCCGCGTGTGAAGGTGAAGCGCTGGTCGACGAAGTGGCCTCCCAGCTGTCCCAGTTGTCGCTCGAGGTCGACGCAGCCGCTGCGGCCGCGAAGGCTGCCGCGTCGCAGGCAGACCTTGCCCGCATAGACCTCGTCGAACGGCAGACCCGTGAGCGGTCGCGCCAACGGGTAATCGCTTTGCGGCGCGAGTTGGCGTCGATCGACGCGACGCGCAACGAGCAAGCACGACAATCCGTCGCTCTCGAGCGTGCTCTGGAGGCAACCCGGCTAACCCCGATGCTCGACGGGATTGTGGCCGCCGAGGCCAGGCATGATCAGGCCGTGGCAGAGCTCGAGAAACGTCGAGAACACGTGTCGGTTCCCGACGCCGCCCCAACTGGCTGGCCACAACATGAGCGCTCACTGCGCGACGCTGCAGCTGGGCTCAGCACCCTGGACGCGCTTGAGCGCGCCTTACCAGCGCGCACTCTCGCGGTGGCCGACCTGGCGCGCACCCGTGACGAGGCAGCGATGAACCGGCGAGACGTCGACGAGGCGATCGTGCTGGCACCTCAGGCCTTGTCGGATCTGCGCGAACAGCTTTCGGCGGCCCTAGCCCATCGAGGTACGCACGCCGGTGCCGTCGCCGAGGCTGACTCGGCGGCCGTCGTGCTCGCCGCCGCCACCGCACTGGAGTCACGCCAGGCCGCTGCATTGACGGCAGGCGCTGCGCGCGAGAGCGCCCGCCAGCTTGCCCAGCAGCGGTTGGCTGACGAAACCGATCTGCGCTCTCGGTTCTTAGACGGTATGGCGGGGCAGCTGGCGAGCGCGCTGGTGGTCGACGAAGCGTGCCCGGTGTGTGGATCGCGAGAACATCCACGTCCTGCGGCACGTCGCGTCGGTGATGTCGACAAGGAGGCCGTTGACGCCGCTGCCCGTCGACTGGCTGACGCCACGTCTGCCCTCTCAGAGGCGACCGCCGAGGCCTCTGGCATCGAGGCTGAGCTCGCCGAACTTCGTGGACGCAGCAACGGGGTCAGTGTCGCCGACGCACAATCCCGCAAGGTCAATGCCGATCTCGCGGTGGCCGATTTCGATATCGCCACTCAAGATGTGATCCGGTTGGAAAGCGACATCTTGGCCATCGAGAAGACTCTCGCCGAGAACCGGACGCAGTGTGAGACGTTAACGGCTGAGACAACGCGGCTCGACGCCGAGGTGTCAGTTGCCGCGGGGGCCCTTGAGACCGACCGCAAGAAGGTTTCCGAATCCCTCGACGGACACGCAACCATCGCCGATCGAGTAGTAGCACTGATCAGCGAAGCCGACGAGTGGCACCGAGCCACCGAGTCTTTCGCAGCTGTTGAGGCCGCCTCGGCTGATCGAGCGACGAGAACAGGTGAGTGGGATGGTGCCCTCGCGAAGTCGCCCTTCGCCTCGCGATCCGAGGTTGTGTCTGCCCGCCTCAGCGACGAGGAGCGCGGTCGCCTCTCCCGCGAGATCGAGCGCGCACGCGAAAGGCGGCGCGAGATAGATGTTGAGCTGGCCTCTTCTGAGCTGACAACGGTCACGAGCGACGATGTCATTGACGTCGCCGCCGTCGAGAGGCTAGCTGCCGATGCGGCCGCGGCCCATCAGAAGGCTCAACAAATCGCCGCGAACCTGCGACAACGATTCGACGATTCCGCTGGGCGCGGACATGCGATTGAGTCGGCCCTTGCCTTGCAGCGCAAGGTCGTCGCCCAGACGGCGCCCATCATTCGCATGGCTGACCTTTTGGGTGGTGCCTCGCCCGACAATGCGAAGTCGATGAGCCTTCCGACCTTCGTGCTGCGTGAGCGGTTCGCCGACGTCGTGGCCTCTGCCAACGAGCGGTTGTCCACCATGAGTGACGGTCGGTATGCGCTGGTGCATGTCGAAGATCGTGAGGGCAGCCGCAGGGCAGGGCTTGGGCTGCGGGTTCGCGACAGCCACAGCGAGAAGGAGCGCGACGCCAAGACGCTCTCAGGTGGTGAGACGTTCTACTGCTCGCTGGCGATGGCCCTTGGGCTCGCAGATGTCGTCAGGGCCGAGGCCGGCGGCGTCGACCTGGGCACTCTGTTTGTCGATGAAGGGTTCGGTTCGCTCGACCCCGACACCCTTGACCACGTGCTGTCTGTGCTCTCACGGCTGGGTACGAGCGGACGCGTGGTCGGCATTGTCAGTCACGTGCCTGAGCTGAAGGAGAGGATCAGCGAACGTGTCACAGTGATCCCCAACCGAGACGGCTCGAGTCGTTTGGTCGTCTCAGCATGACGCTCCCCAGCACCCCACCGCCTGAGCTGCGGTCGTCGATCACCGAGGGGGAGCGCGCGCAGATTGTTGAGGTCCTGGGGCAGATTCCTGACGAACAGACCGTGTTGGCAGTGCGTGACGGACGTGGCCGGCAGTTTCAGCGGCTTGAGTTTCTCGGCGACTCAGTGCTCGATGTGCTGCTCGCCGTTCATCAGTGGTGTGAGCCGAACTGCCGCACATGTCGCGAGCCAGGTGCTGTCGTCGACTCAACTGACCACCATCTTGCTGAGGTCGCGTTACAGACCGGCCTGGGATCGTGGCTGGAGTGGGCGGCCTCTTCTGAACGTCTGGCTGATCTGGTCGAGACCTGCGTGGCGGCGTGCTGGCTCTCCGGCGGCTGGTCGCAAGCTCTCTCGTTTGCCTCGCGGGTGGTTCATCCCATCGGTGCTGAGACCGGTGATGTGTTGGCGGAAGGGGCTGCCGGACTCGAGTCAGGTCGCGCCGGCCGGCGCGCGGGGTCGGCGTTTCTCGAGCTGGCTGCAGCGCACGGCCTGATCCAGACCCTTCCAACGGCAGACGAGGGCGAGCTGTCTCAGCGGCGAGCCGAGATCCACCGTGCTGAGGCCGTCGCTGCGGTCGTTACGAGCCGCGATGGGTCGATGCGGGGCGACCCCGACCAGTTGCTCAGTACGGTCGAGGACCAGATCGCCGAAGCGTTGGGTGACCGTGGTGCCGACGCGGCGCTCGCGCTCGCTCGGCAGTTCGTGCCGGTCGCCGACCGCTAGGCTGCGCGCCGTGTCCGACTACGTTTACCCGCCGGTGGTGGCAGCGACCCTGACGGCCTTCAAGGCGCTCGGACTTCGACTTCGCGTCGAAGGCGGTGAGAATGTTCCACTGACTGGTCCCGCAGTGATGGCGTCCAACCACATCAGCCACCTCGACTTCATCTTCGTCGGGCTCGGGGCCAGAGAGTCTCGACGATATGTGCGGTTCATGGCGAAGGAACCGATCTTCGCGCACCGGGTCGCCGGGCCGTTGATGCGCGGGATGCACCACATCTCGGTCGACCGTGAGGCCGGCATGCAGAGCTTTCGCGACGCCTTGACGGCGCTGAAGGCCGGCGAGATCGTTGGGCTGTTTCCCGAGGCGACTATCAGCCGACCCTTTGAGCCCAAAGAGTTCAAGACTGGGGCTGAACGTCTGGCCAGTGCCAGCAAGGCGCCGCTTATCCCCGTCGGAGTATGGGGAAGCCATCGGCTCTGGACCTACGACGAGCACTCCAGCCTCAAGCAGCGCAAGGTGCCGGTCAGCGTCTACGTTGGCGAACCGATTGAGGCCACCCTGCGCGGAGATGCTGCTGCCGCAGAACTGCGGTCGCAGGTGGTGGCCCTAGTCCACCGAGCCCAGGACGAGTATCCCGACGATGGGTCCGGCCAGTGGTGGCAGCCGGAACGGCTCGGGGGAACCGCTCCGGCTGCACCGAAGGACTAGCTGGCGTTAGTGTGCGCCGCCCATCGGGCCGGCGTGAGCCGCCTCTTCCTTGCTGACCTTGATCGCGAAGACGGTGATGATGAACGCCACGATCGCGAGGCCGGCCGAGACCTGGAAGGCGGCTGTCCACCCGTCCACCTGGGCTGCGATCAGTTCCGCCGGTAGCGCCTCGCCCGGTGCTGGCGGCTGGCCGCCGCCGGTCACGAAGTCGGCGAACTGACTGGCGAACACAGTGACAGACACTGTGGTGAGCGCTGCGAGACCGATCGAGCCACCGATCTGTTGGGTCGTGTTGAGCACGCCGGAGGCGATGCCTGCGTCACTCTCGTCGATCTGAGACACAGCGGCCAAGGTCAGCGGCATGAACGTGAAGCCAAGCCCGAGCGCGAAGACAATCATGGGTCCGAGCAGGCCACCGACGTAGGTCGAGTCGGGCTGGATCTGTGCGAGCCACAGCATGCCGATGGCGGTCATCGCGGTGCCCAGCATGGCGAACGGTTTGGCGCCGAAGCGGGTGATGAGCTGGGCCGCGGTGCCGGCCGAGATAATGATGCAAACGCTGACTGGCAAGAACGCGAAGCCGGCCTTGATGGGGCTGTAAC
>JBDTTS010000175.1:0-5416 GCA_039930525.1 Actinomycetes bacterium
AGTGCGGGCCCATCGGCGGCGAAAAGGTCGCGCATGGCATCGTCCAGCTCATCAGCTCTGGTGACAGTGATCCCTGTGGCACCGCACAGGCGCGCATAGTCGGCGAAGTCTGGATTAACTAGCGACGTCTGCCACGCAGGTAGCTGCTCGGCAAGCTGTTCCTTGGTGATCTTGCCCAGGGAGCCGTTGTCGAGCAGCACGTGTTTGATCGCCATCTTGTACTTCACTGCCGTGGTGAGCTCGGCGAGGTACTGACCGAACCCTCCGTCGCCCGTGACGGCGATGACCGGGCGGCGGGGGTCGGCCGCCCAGGCCCCCATGGCAGCGGGGTAGCCGAACCCGATCGATCCCAGGTACCCCGACATCAAGACCGGCTGCCCGCGCGACTCGAAGTAGCGGCCGAACGAGTACGCATGGTTGCCGACGTCAACGGTGATAACGGCATCGTCCGGTGCGTGTTCGCTCAGCGCCGCGAAGACGGCGGCAGCCGGGACGCCGCGCCCGAGATTGTCGCTGGCCCGGCGTCGCTTCTCGGTGCGCCACAGCTGCCACCGAGCCGCGACGTCACCGTGCTGGTCGGTGCCAGCGCGCGGGCTGCTCTGCAATGCACCGGTGATCTGACGCAGGGTCTGTGCCGCGTCGCCCACCACTCCGAGTTGTACAGGGTCGAACCGGCCAATCGCTGCGACCGAGTGATCGATCTGGATCACCGGCTTGTACGTTGCGATCCCCGTGTGGTGGGCGAAAGATGCTCCGACCACAAGCAACAAGTCACTCTCATTCATCAGCCAGCTGGCGACCGGGGTTCCTGAGCGTCCGAGTACGCCGCCCGCTAAGGGGTGAGTGTCGGGCACAAGGCCTTTGGCCTGGAAGGTCGTCACCACGGGGGCACTGAGCAGCTCGGCCAGGGCGATCACCTCTGTATTGGCGTGCCTTGCGCCCTCGCCCACGATCAGCACCGGCCGTTTCGCAGCGGCCAGGGTCGTCACGGCAGCTGCGACTCGATCAGAATCGGCCGGTCCGACGCTCGCCGATCGTCCCTCTGGGGGGGACGCCTCGACGTCGGTCGGAAGGCCCTGCACCTCGTCGGGCAGCACCAAGTGGCCGACGCCGCGGGCGTCGATGGCGCGCTTGACCGTGACCGCTGTCAGCTCGGCGGCATTGGACGCAGCCGTGATCCGCGTCGTCGACACCGCGACGTCGCGGAAGACCGCACCGAGGTCGAGGTCTTGAAAGGCGCCTCGTCCCAGAGACTCTGACGGCACCTGCCCGCTGATGGCGACGACGGGAGACCGATCGACCTTCGCGTCGTAGAGCCCGGTGAGCAGGTTCGTCGACCCCGGCCCGGCAATCGCGAGGCAGGCAGCGGGGCGTCCCGTGAGCTTTCCGTAGGCGCTGGCCGCGAATGCTGCGGCTCCCTCGTGGCGGATTCCGACGTATCTCAGGTCGCCCCGTTCCTCGGCCCGACGCAGCGCGTCGGCGAACCCGAGATTGGAGTGACCCACCATGCCGAACACCGTCGTCACGCCCCAGGCCAGCAGGGTGTCGACGATGGCGTCGCTGACGGTGCGTTGCTGCGCATCGTGCGGTGGCAGGAGCACCCGGATCCGGCCGGCGTTCTCGTCCACCTCGAACTTCTCAGGGGCATCGCTGAAACCTGACGGGGGCTGACCGGTGATCGGGTCGTAGTCGTAGCCGTGCCACGGGCATCGCAGCAGACCGTTCTCTATCGACCCTTCGCCGAGGGGTCCGCCCTGGTGTGGGCACCGGTTGTCGAGGGCTCCGATCACCCCGCCGCATCGTGAGACCGCGAGGGCCCTTCCGTTGACGACCACCGTGCGTACTCGCCCTTCACCGTCAGGGATCTGGTCGCTGGGGATTTCTTGCCAGGTCCATCCGGCGCCGCTCATCGCACACCCGCGAACTCGACGCCGACCAGGTCGGCGACGTCTCGACGCCAGCTGGTGAGGTCGTCGCTGGTGAAGTCGGCCAGCGACCGATGTCCGCACGCTCTGGCGAGAATGCTCATCAGCGCGACGCTTGAGACGAGAAATCTGGTCAGGCGCTCCGATGCCTGATCGACGGGGAGGCGAGCGCGCAGGTGTGGTTTCTGGGTGGCAATCCCGACGGGGCAGTTGTCGGTGTGACACGCCCGCATACCGACGCAGCCGATGGACTGAAGAGCCGAGTTCGACACCGCGACCGCGTCGGCTCCGAGAGCAAGGGCTTTGATGAAGTCGGCCGGCCTTCGCAGTCCGCCGGTCGCGACGAGCGTCACACCGTCTGCCTCAGACGCGTCGAGGTGTCTTCTTGCTCGCGCCACTGCTGCCATGGAGGGGACGCTGATGTTGTCGCGGAACAGCTTGGGCGCCGCACCCGTACCGCCACCACGGCCATCGAGGATCACGTAGTCGACGCCAAGGCTGAGAGCGGCATCGAGATCGCGTTCGATGTGCTGGGCGGACATCTTGACGCCGATGGGTTTGCCGCCGCTGCGTTCGCGCAGATGCGCCACGAGAGCGGCAGCATCCTCGATGCCTCTCCAGTCGGGGAATCTCGAGGGTGAAACCGCGGCAACGCCCTCGTCGAGGCCGCGAACCTGCGCGATGCGCCCTGTGACCTTGGTACCGGGCAGATGTCCGCCGGTGCCGGTCTTCGCGCCTTGCCCGAGCTTGAGGTGGATCGCCTGGACCAGGTCGAGCTGGTCGTCGCTGAAGCCGAATCGAGCCGACGCCACTTCAAGCAAGTAGCGCGGACATGCCTGCTGCTCTTCGGGCAGCATGCCCCCTTCTCCTGAACAGATCGCGGTGCCGGCGCCTGCTGCTCCTTGTGCAAGTGCGGTCTTCGCCTCGAGCGACAGCGCGCCAAAACTCATGTCTGAGACGAAGAGTGGAATATCGAGATGCAGTGGGTGGGCAGCGCGCGGCCCGATGACGACACCGGTGTCGACGTCTTCGTCGTCCAGCAGAGGAAGTCGGTCAAGCTGTGCCGTCAACACCTGCAGGTGCTCCCACTTCGGGAGCTCGGTACGCGGAACGCCCATGGCGGCCACCGGGCCGTGCCTGCCCGTTTTGGTGAGCCCGTCTTGGGCCAGAGAGTGGATCTCGGCCACGTACGGCTCTTCATCGGTGGCCTGGTGCGAGTCCGCGTACAGCCGCGCGTACGGGGCAACGTCGCGCAGCTGGGGCTCCCGGGTGTTGTACGCAGTGAGGTCGTCAGCGTCGATGGCAATGGTTTCACCATCGATGTTGACCTTGAACCGATGGATGCTCTCGCTCGGGTCGTAGCTGCTGATTCCGGTGTCGAGCCGAAAGTCGTAGCCGTGGACGCCGCAGATCAGGTCGTCGCCCACGACCTCCCCGTCCGCAAGCATCGCGCCCCGGTGAGGGCAGTGCCCCTGATAGACCCCGACGTCGCTACCGTTCCGGACGACGACGACGTCGATGCCGTCGGCGGTGGCTGCGACCGGTGTCCGGTCTGGCAGGGTCGAAAGCGGCGGCAGAGACAACAATGGAACGGTTCTCACGTAGCCCTCCTGAGGTCGAGTGACACGGAAGGGCAGAAGTCTGGGTCCGTCTGGGCTTCCGGGCGGGTGTTCGTAACATTAGCCATCGAGCCTGCTAGGAGGATCAGAAATGGCCGACAGGTCTGCATTCGCGACGCCCGAGGGATCAGCCCGACTGACCGCAACCCGCTTGGCGTGGCACGCGGTGGCCGAGTGGTTGTTGGCGGGGCCGCAGTACCGCGACCAGGGGACCATTCGGTTGCGGGTTGACGATGGCGGATTCGCGACCCGTGACGGTGCGGTCCGGGTGAAGCAAGATCGGCTGGTGCTCGCGGACGGGCGGGCGGTTCCGCTGAGCGGGACACTCGCAGACGTAGCAGCCGAGGCTGGCATTGCCGGAGGGGCACCTGAAAGTCTGTACACCGATACGTCTGGCGCTACACCGCAGCTCGAAATCAATATCGATCTCGAGGCTGCTGATGCCCTCGCGGACTGGATGAACCGGGGCGTCATGGCGCTGACGATGTTTGCTCCCGGAGAAGAACCGGTGTTGTGGCCAGAACACTTCGACGTCGGGTTTTCCGTGGGTGAGGTGAACTTCGGCATCTCACCTGGCGACGCGCACCTGTCCAGCCCGTACGCGTATGTGGGGCCATGGCAGCCCCGCCAAGGCGCCTTCTGGAACGAATCGTTCGGTGCCTCACGAACCTGGACCGAGCTGGCAGATGAAGCGTCCGTCGTGGAGTTCTTCGCCGCTGGCAGGACGGCGGCGGGCGGCTGACGGCTCAGCGACAAACAGCCTTCGCCAGGCCTTGCACGCTGAGAGCTACGACGTCTTCGACGTCACCCCCGCCAACGACGAGTGTCAGGCGGCTACTCGTGGTGGCCGGTGGGCAGGGGTCGACCGGTTGGAACTGCACGATCTCGCTACTGCCAGCGGCGAGAACGGCGATGCAGGAGTCGTCGCATCGAGAATCGGTGGCCAGGGCCGCCACACCGGACGCCGACCCAACGTCTCTGATGGTGAGGTCGCCGGTGCCTCGCCAGCTCAACCGCACCAGGACGCCGTCGCCCTCAACCAGCACGCCGAAGAGCTGCGGAAGTGTCCTAGCCCTCGACGCCGACTTGGGGCACAGGGCATAGGCGGTGTGCAGTGGGCCGTCGAGTCGCAAGTAGGTGCGGGTGGCGTCAGGGAACTCAACCGGTGACGGCCACAAGGCAGGCAGAACGTCGGGACAGTCGGTGAGTCGATAGCGGTTGCGCACCGTGAGTGATCCACTCGCGGTGAGGGCGATCGGGGCGTCGAACGCGGTCGTCCGACCGTCCGGTGTGACGAGGGCGGAGCCGATGAGCTGCAGCCCTAGGGGCGTTGCCGTTGTCGGTCGGGCGGTCGTGTCGTCGCCTGCGACGAGATCTGACACCTCTTCGACGGTCACGGTCATGCCGTCGACGCTGACGTCGCGCGAACTCTCGACCGTCGCGGTTGGCCCCTGCGCAGAAGGGGACGGGGACGCGGGGGACGCCGTGGGATCCGCCGCCTCTGGTGAGGACGCCCTGTCTGGCCACAGCAAGGCGACCGCCCCGATACCGAGCACACCGGCGGTGACGAGCGCCGTCGCCGCGATCGCCCACGGAAACCGGCGCTCGTCGGGCGTGGACGCTCGATGGCGGCCGTGGGCGGCGTGGGACACGCGCACAGTCTGCCGAGTCTGGGCGTCCCCCGGGCCATTCGGTGCGCTCTCGACGCGCCGGGCCGTCTGCTTGCAGTGCGCCGGGGAGTAGTTGGGGGCACACTCCCCACATGCGACTCGTGGTGGCTCTTGGCGGCAATGCCCTGTTGCGGCGCGGGCAGCCCATGACGCTCGAGAACCAGCGCACCAATGTGCGGGTGGCCGCCACTGCGCTAGCACC
>JBDTTS010000176.1:0-5409 GCA_039930525.1 Actinomycetes bacterium
ACTCGACGACGGCCTACCGGGTCGAGGTTTCCATGCCAGAGCCAGACCGTGCCCCCCCGCACGACCAGGATCAGCACGAACAACAGCACGACAGTTATCGGGCTGCTGACGATGGCGTCCACGTCCAATGTCAAACCGGACGACACGAAGAAGATTGGAATGAAGAACCCGTAGCCGATCGTCTCGAGCTTGAGCTCGAGCGGTCGGAAGTTCTCCGGCCGCGTGATCCTCAGGACGAATCCGGCCGCGAAGGCACCCAGGACGGCGTCTAGATCAAGGACAGTGGCAAAGGCGAGCAGGCCGATGAGCAAGACCATCACCCACCGAACCAACGCCTGAGATGTCTCCTCCGAGAGCTGGTGAACCATGCCGATCACCGGTGCCACGCGAGCGTGCCGAGGCAGCAGAGAGAAGAGGTAGGCGGCGGCGAAGAAGACGACTAGCGCGATGACGGCGAGTACTTCACCACTCGTGGTCAGCAAAAGTGCCATGGCGATGATCGGTGCGACTTCGCCGACCGCACCGTTGGCCAGAATCGGCGACCGGAGTGGGCCACGTAGCAACCCAGCCTCTGTCGCGATGGGCAAGATCGTGCCGAACGCGGTGGTCGCCAGGGCAATGGTGATGGTTACCTCGGCGGCCACGAGGCCGACCGCGTGTAGCGCCGTCACGGTGGGCACGGCTATGGCCGCTGCAGTGAGCCATGCCCAGGATGCGCGCCGCATGGCGTTATCGCGCAGCAGGGCTGGCTCGATTTCGTAGCCCGCTAGAAGAAAGAGGAACCCAAGGCCAAGCTCGGACAGCAGCGAGATCGCGTCAGGATCGGCGACCGCGAGCAACTCGGGGCCGATGATCACACCGCCGATGAGCAACACCGCCACCTGCGGGATCCGAACCTTGGACGAGGCGCCGACCAGCAGGGGGGCCACAGCGGCGATCAAGATGACGAAGAACAGGCTGACGAGCTCGGTCTCCAGTGACATATCAGGCGCTCAGCATCCGAGAGGTGACTGGCATGGCGCAGACGCTACTGCGTGGTGACCGCGAGAAGGCCGACCGCCATGAGAACTGATCGACTGACGTCCCCGATGTTGGTGCCAGCGAGATCCTCAGGCGCGAACCATTCGCACTGCGAGACCTCGACGCCGTCCGGCCTTAGCTGCCCACCGATGACGCGTGCGTCAAAGACGATCGATATGTACGCGCACTCGTCGCCATTGGGGTAGGTCATCGCGAACCCTTCCCCGCCGAGCGCGGCCGCTAACGCGGTGAGCTCGACCTCGAGCCCCGTCTCTTCGCTGGCTTCACGCACGGCCGCCTCGGCGGGCGATTCACCGGGTTCGATGGCACCCCCCACCGTGCCCCACTGATTGCGGTCGCGCTGGTACACCAGCAGCAGCCGGCTGTCCTCGTCGCGAATGTGAACCGATACCGCAGGTAGTAGTAGCCGCCGGTGTCCCACAGTGGAGCGCAGGTCTGCCACATAGCCGGGAGGGCGTCGCAGGGGGTCTGAGGTCACCGCGTGACGCTATCGCCTCAAGGAGAGGGCCGGGCGCGACTGCGCCGAGGCCTTAGGGGAGGCGAGTTGTTCCGAACATGGGGCCCCAAGAACTGGGCATCTGCCAGATCCCCCGGCGGGGGCCTTAGGCGCAGGCTGAACTCACCGCACAAACCGAGGAGGAGACATGACACACGCAGCCCAGGCTCTCGTCTACGCCACCCTGGTCGACGGGTACTACAGCGGATCCAGCGCTCGTACCCAAGGAAAGGGACGGTCGCGCCGTTCGACGCACAAGTCGTTCGCGAGCCGATTCTTGCCCTGACCGCAGGCTCCACGGTCCCCGTGCACGACCGACTTTCCCAAAATGGGGGAAGCGAAAAGTCGGTCGAAGCCGGGGACCGTGGCATGCTCATAGGCGTGTCGCTGGCCGGACCCATGGTCGGGCGCGCCGACGAGTTGCACGTCATGACGTCCAACTGGGAAGAGGTGCGCCTGGATCAGTCGCGCGTCATCCTGGTCGGTGGTGAGGCGGGTATCGGAAAGTCGCGTCTCGTTGAAGAGCTGATCGCCTCGGTTGACGACGCCACGGTGTTGGTCGGTGGGTGCGTCGATCTAGGTGACGACGCGCTGCCGTTTGCGCCGTTTGCGACGGCGCTCCGCGAACCGATGCGGTCGGCGGGTGTCGACGACCTGGTGTCGCTCGCGGGCGGAACGTCGAACGACCGACGCCGACTGTACGAGGCCGTCGCCGATCTTCTCGAAAGCGAAAGCGAGCGGCAGCCGATCATGCTGGTGCTCGAGGACCTGCAGTGGGCCGACCGCTCGACTCGTGAGTTGCTGGCATTCCTTGAGAAAGCGCTGCACGCGGTGCCGGTCCTGATTGTGGCCACGTACCGCAGCGACGAACTGCACCGCGCGCATCCGCTCCGGCCCTTCCTTGCCGAGCTCAGCCGGAGTGTGCCTCGCATCGAACTGGCGCCGCTGGGCGAACCTCAGGTGGCCCAGATGTTGGCTGACATCTGCGAGCGACCACCGACTGACAGCGAGGTGGCCAGCTTTCTCGACCGAAGTGACGGTAACCCTTTCCTGCTGCAAGAGCTCGCGAGTTGCAAGGAAGAGGGGCCGTTGCCGCAGTCGCTTCGAGAAGTAATGCTGATGCGCGCCGACCGACTACCGGCCACGACGCGGTCGACGCTGCGCATCGCCGCTCTGATCGGCAACGACGTGCCCCATACATTGCTCAAAGCCGTGTGCGCCGAGGGGGGCATCGGGGTAGTCGAGCTTGACGATGCACTTCGTGAACTTGTGGACGCGTCGATCCTGCGCCCGAGCAGAGAGTCCCAGTATGCGTTCCGACACTCGCTACTGCGCGAGTCAGTGCATGCCGACCTCATGCCCGGTGAACATGCACGTATTCACTCCGCTATCGCTCAAGCCCTCACCGACAATCCACTGCTCGGCGACCCACAGCAATATCACATCGAGATCGCTCACCACTGGCGGGCCGCTCATGACTGGCCACGTGCTCTACCAGCCGCATACGAAGCGGCGTTTGCCGCTGGACGTATCCACGCGTATGCGGAGCAGCTACGGATGTTCGAGCGTGTTCTTGAGGCATGGCATGTGGTTCCTCACGCCGACGGTCTGCTTGGAACTGACGAGTACAGCGTGCTGATGGAGGCCGCCCGGGCAGCGGCTCGCGCCGGCGATCACGAGCGCTTTCTTGCCCTGGTCGACCGGGCGATCGGGTATGCGCGAAACGACGACGACCTTGCACGGACAGCTGAAGCGCTGGCAACGCGCGGGCACGAACAGCTGCACCACGATATCGATCAGTCGATCAGCGACATCCAACAGGCGCTCGACCTTGTGCCGGATGTGCCGAGCGTCGCGCGCGCACAAACGGTTGAAGCATTGTCGGTGTCGCTACTGCTTCGTGGCGACGTCGACGAAGCGCTGTCTCGGGCCACCGTTGCGGCAGAGATGGCCGCAGATCTCGGCGATCGAGTCACCGAGGCATCGGCACTTGTCACCGTGGGGTCGGCTCTTGTTGACACCGCAGCTGTAGACGAAGGGCTGCGTGTGTTGCGTGCCGCTTTGGCGCAGGCCGAGGCGATGGGAGACGACCTCGTCGCAAGTCGGGCATTGAACAATCTCTCAGACGCGCTCTGCGGCATCGGTCGCTATCGCGAGGCAGTCGAAGTTTCCGAGCGGGCGCTTGACGTGGCGTCGCGCCTCGGGTTGATGCGGACGTATTCGCCGATGCCCATGGCAAACATTGCCGATGCGCGTATCCAACTAGGCGAGTTCGATGGGGCTGAAGAAGTTCTCGCCCCGACCATCTCTGACAGCGGGCTCGGCGTTGCGGGGGTCGGCATATTGGCCGCCATGCTGGCGTTGTTGCGCGGTGACTTGGACTCTGCCGAACAGTTGCTGGACGACACTCGCGCCACTCGGCGGAATTTGGGTTCGTGGCCGCAGGACGCACTTCCGGATGCTCAGGTACGAAGTGCCATCGCCCTTACCCGTGGTGACGCTGCGACGGCGCTCGACGTGACGTTGGCTGAACTCGAGGAGCCGGCTGCGACTGGCTATCCGCGCTACTACTGGCCGCTCATCGTGATTTGCGCCGAGGCGGCGGCTGCCCTGTCCGTCTCTGGAGCGAGTGACGCGCAACAGCCCACGCTTGAGGATGCGCTGAACGTGGTGCGGGCTTCGGTGGGGACGCAGCCGGTGGCAGGTGAAAGTGGTGTGGCCTGGCGAGCTCACGCCGAGGTGCTGCTTGATGTCGTCGACGGTCGCGCCACTAAGGATGGCTGGCTGGATGTTGCCCTGGCGTATGGCAAGACCGATGCGCCGATGGGTCAGGGTCACGCGCTGCTCCAGGCGGCCGGCTATGCGGCGTCGGCCGGTGATCGGATCGAGGCCACAGAGTTGGTGCGTGAGGCCGATGTGCTCGCAAGCCGCGTTGGCCGTGGGTTGCTACGGACCGCCGTAGACGCGGCCGCGCGCCGGATGGGCATCGGACTCGACTCGGCGCCGCCGAAGGGGGCTCGGGCTGGATTGCCATTCGGACTGACCGATCGCGAGTTTGAGGTATTGCGCGAAGTGGCAGCTGGGCGCACGAACAAACAGATCGCTCAAGAGCTCTACATCAGCCCCAAGACCGCGAGCGTGCATGTATCGAACATTCTCGCGAAGTTCGGTGTAGCCGGACGCGGTGAGGCCGCCGCGCTGGCGCACCAGCACGGTCTCGCGTAGCGCGATTTGTCCGCGCTGCCGTTCGCTCTAAGAACTAGGCATCTTCCCGATGCGCCTCAAGTGGCCTTAGAGCCACTGTGGAAGCAATCGAAGGAGGATTCCATGTCCCACGAATGGATAGCTGAGAAGTTGGTTCATGAGCACCAGGGTGAGGTCGCCCGGCAGTTTCCGCGGCGTCCCCGCCAGGCACTTCGGGTGCCGAAAATCCGGCGTTTCCGCGGTCTCGGCTGAGCCTCTCTGGCCCAGCTACGGCCGGATGATGTAGATCTTCCGGAGGTCTTCGTGGATGGTCCAGGTGGTCTCGGCGCCCGTCTCGAGGACGCCGACGTCGCCTGGGCCCACCTCAAGGGTCGGCCCACCGGCCACCGCGATCGTGGCCCGACCGACGAGCACGACAAAGATCTCGTCGACCTCGACGTCGGTCGAGACGCCTGCGGTGTGCTGCCAGATGCCGACGGCAAGGGCGTCAGAATCGAGCAGCTCATAGCTGCTGACCTGCGGGTTTCCGCTAACGACCTGCCCGGCATCGAGCGGGTCGGGGTCGAGCGCTTGGCGGGTGGCAGACACGACGTAGCAAGGCATGGGGCGACCCTAATGCGGTCGGTCGTTGCCTTCTGGCCCGGGTGAATGACATCGATGGGATTTGG
>JBDTTS010000177.1:0-5405 GCA_039930525.1 Actinomycetes bacterium
TCGCTCGACAACCACGCCTGCACACTCCCCGTCGCCGCACTCGCCGGCTGCACCACTACGCTATAGGTCCCGGTCGCAGGCAGGTTGCTCAGATTCAGCGAACAGTAGGTCCCATTCAGGTAGCAATAGTCACTGGTCAGTTGATTTCCATCCGGTTTGAATGCCGTGACGTTCGCGTACGTCCCCGCCGATAGCGTCAGCCCGGTGAACCCCAAGCCCAAGTTCTGCCCTGCCGTTCCCGAGAAGACAAAGCGCGCCGACTCACCTACGGTTGCAAAGGTGCCCGCAACCGCCGCCCCGTCGATCGCCAGTGCGGCACCGGCCTCCGGTGTCAACTGCAGAGCGGTGATCGTGGCCGCCCCGCCATGCGAAGTCCACGGCTCGACGAACACCGTGTAGGTCCCTGTTACCGGGAATGGCGGCAGCGTCCACGTCGTCCCCGTCGCCGTCACGATCGTGCTGGTCCAGGTCGTGCCGTCCGGCTTGTACAAAACAACGTTCAGCCCCGGTGACCCGGTATTGAAGGTGAGGCCCGCAAATTCCAGCGCCGGACTCGCACCGACCGTGCCGCTCAACGCCAAACGCAGGTTCTGTCCGGCACGCGATGTAGTCGCCGTGTACGCGGTCCCCACCGTCAACGTCCCGGCAAGATCGCTCGACAACCATGCCTGCACGCTCCCCGTCGCGGTACCGACCGGCTGAACCGACACGCTATAGGTCCCGGTCACCGGCGAGTTGCTCAGGTTCAGCGCACAATTGTTTCCGTTCGTGTAGCAGTAGTCCGTCAGCCATGACGAGCCGTCCGGCTTGAACACCGTAACGTTGGCGTAGGTTCCCGCCGACAGCGACAGCCCGGTAAACCCCAAGCCCAGGTTCTGCCCCGCCGTCGCCGAAAAACCGAAACGCGCGGGTTGGGTAGAGGTATTCATCGCCGCAACCACACCCGGGCCGTCAATACTCAACGGAGCCGGCGTTTCACCTCGAAGCGAGAAGCTCGTGTTTGCGCCACTCGGCGTAAAGACGACCGTATAGGTCCCGGTCGCCGGAAGTTGGGGAAGAAGTGCCCACGGCTGCGCCGTAGAAACACTACCGGACGCGATCTGGGTATTTCCGACGCCATAAAGCGCATAACTCATCGCGCCGCCGCCCAGGACCAACGAATTCAGTGAAAGTGTAATCACCGACCCTTGGCTGCCATCGAACACAATCATCGCTTGCTTGCCGGCTGGGGCGATAGAAACCGGCAAGGCCGCCCCATTGATCACGATGCGGCCAGCAAAGACCACGTTGCTGGCATTCACGGTGGCCGGAGTAACAAAAAACTCGGTGGCGCTCGTCACCTGTACACCGAAAACGGCAAGCCCGATCTTTCCGGTGGATGCGCCGGTTGGGACGGATGTCGCAATGGAAGTCGGCGTCACCGATGCGACAGCGGCCGTGGTAGCGCCAAAACTCACGCGGTCGTTGATCGGCAATGGGTCGAAGCCGGTCCCACTTATCGCGACAGCCGCACCCACGCCGCCAATGGTCGGCGAGAATGACGTGATCGCGGGCCCCGTGGTGATGACTTCAAACTTGCGCGAACTGGAGACCGTCGACGTACCGTTGCTGACGCTGACCGGGCCGGTGGTCGCGCCGCTTGGCACGATGACCACCAGCTGGGTCGTCGTCGCCGAGTACACAGTCGCGGCAACGCCATTGAACTGCACGACGTTCGAAGTGGGTACGGGATTGAATCCCGTACCGTAGAGCGTCACCATTAATCCCGGCGGACCCGCAACCGGGAAGAACTGCGTCAGCGCCAACTCCCCTGGCGCAAGCCTGCGTATCTGGACGACATTGCCGACGTCGTCGTAGATATACTGAACTTGGGCCGTAGCGCTGTCGTAGGCACCCAACGCAAGACAGCCAATCAGGATCAGCGTTGTTGCGCGCGGGATGGGTGATGATCGCTGATGTCCGCGGCAGCGAATTGTCAAAGCTGCCGGGAGGAGTCGGTCGTGCGCTGCACGACATAGAGCAGCAAAGCCGCGCCTAAACGCTCGGATTGCAGTCAACTTCGCCTCCCCTTGGCGGCCGCCGCACACATCTGCGACTACGCGGCGCCACCCCTTACGGGTTCGGTCCCTCGGCGCATCGTCAGTTGCGACTCTTGACAGACGTGGGCGATACGATGTTGTAGATATTAAATATGCTCGCCAAGCCCTCATCATTTCTTGCGCCACGTCAAATCTGAGCGCAGTGGTGTCCCGCGAGGGTGCACCCCGGGTGCCATTGGTGCGGCAATACGTCTCGATCTGCCTACATCCGGCACCCGCTCGTGCGGCGGGCGGTCACCCGCACCTGGGTTCAGAATGTTTTGGCGATGGCGCGACCCGGTCTCCGACGCGGGCCTGCGCAGGGAGTGCTATTGCGCCGCGCACATGATCGCAAGATCGGGGCCGTAGCCCTCAGCAACGTACCCCTTCGCCAGCATCTGATCGCGAAGAGCCTTGCTGGTCGTGTACCGGTGATTGGAGTCGGTACGTCCGTTCCAGACGCGGTAGACGGGGATGGTGCCCGGCGCACAATTGCCGGTCGTCGCATCCGGCAGCGCGATGTAGAACAGGTTCGACCGTAAGCTTCCCCAATCCGTGGACAATAGGAGCTGAATTTTTCTGCTAGGTAATGTAGTCGGTATCGATGGCCTAGCGTGCACCGCGCTTGACGCGCGACGGAGTATTCAGCGCCGCCCAGTTGGGAGGGATACGCGAGTAGCTACCGCGGTCTGATGCGCCGTGAGCGCCGGTCAGCCCGAGCTGCTGGTCGACATAGGCACGCGACAGAATCGGCCTGTCCGCAGCATTGACGATGAAGGTCCAACCGATGTTCCGTAATCGGGCGGCCTGCCGACTGTACCGCCTGTAGCCCGTCAACTCGACGAGCTCTTCTTCCGACAAAAACACAGGAATCGGTGGGGGAACATTTGCGGATGTCATCGTGCCGGGACTCCTTGCTGGGCGCAGAAACCGACGAATTGCCGTGGGCACGGGAGTAAATGAGGGCTGGTGTCTTCTATTGGAGTGAAGCAATCAACATTTGCCAGTAGTGCTCAGCCGCCTGCTCCATGGACAGCTTCTCGTCGCGGCTCGGTTGAAAAGACAGCCCGAGTGGCTTCAGAAACAGCGTCTGATCGTCGTGTTCGACAGAAAGCATTTCGTTATAGCTGTTACCGCGGGACGACACATTGTGGGAGTAGGTGATACCGCCGTGCCGGAAGCCCCCGCCGAATCCTACCGAACATTCGGCTTTCCGGGTTCCGTCACGATAAATGGATGCGGTAAAGGTGTTGGCATCGATGCGGCGGTAGCGACATTCGATATCAGAATGACGGGCTTGCAACTCCTGCAGGGATCCCTCGAAGAACTGAGCGACGAACTCGAACGACTCGTGCAGAAACGTGTCTTTGTCGGAATCGGTGAACGCTCTGCGCAATCGCAGGTTGCTCGACCGGGGGAGCGATCGGCTGACCGGCATTGCCGCCGGCCCTGGCGGGACCGCCGGGGCAGCCGAATGCGCTTTGCCCGTTTCGCTTCTGCCCAGGATGACGTCCCGCACGCCTTGCGCGACTCCCGTATACGCTTCGTCGAAGTTCGGCCACGTCGTAATTGGTTTGCCATCAAGGGGCAGCGCGAGAAGATGGCCAAGCTTCGTAGTTTTCCAATCGCACGGGCGCACGATGACCGGTATCACTGTCGCCTCACCCGTGATGTGTCGTTCCAAGGCGCGCTGCATCTCTATACCGTAGCAGTAACGCGAGGACAGAAAGCTCGAACTGACGAGCAAGAGAATGACGTCCGCTCGCTCGAGTTGCGAATCAATTTCTTTGTCGACGTCGGCACCGGCAAGAATGCGCCGGTCGTGCCATGACTCCACGAGGCCCTGATGCTTGAGCGACGCCAGATGTTTTTCCAGCTGGTCGCGGTATTGCTCGTCATCATGCGAGTAGGAGAAGAATACTGACGCCATACTTTTTCCATCCCGTTCAAATCGCCGTTGCAGCACGGCATCTTTCCTGGCAAAACTGACAGGCGATGAGCCGCGCGTACATCGGCTTGGGCCAATATGTCCTCGCGGGCACACCTGTGATAGGCCGGCCATGTGCGAAGCGCACCGCGTGGCTGCGTCACGCAACTCCGGGGCCTTCGACACGTTAGGAAGCGATCGTGGCGCGGCGCGATAGCAACGGGACGATATGGTTAGTCTAGCGCATCCATGCAAGCGATACTCTGCGGACGGTCGTCGTGCGCGTACCAAGTCAATAATTGCCCCGTTCGAATGGCACTCACCGTACAGCGATCGGACCTGACCGGGGCAGCGTGCGCCCGCATCGAGGAGGACTGAGCAATGATTCTTGACGACAAGGCGCTGGCATTGCGGCTGTCAAATCGGCCCGAATTTCTGCTCCGGCTCGTGGAGTTCTTGCAAACCTACGACGTATCAGCCAAAGCTGCACTGGTGATCCAAGCCCGCCCGGCGCCGGACAGCACCAGCGGCGCTGTCGATATCGACGACGCTCGCCTGCAAAAGCGCTTCCTCGCTGGTGCAGAGGCGGCGGACCCGTGGTGGCAAGGATTCCACTCCATGATCCGGGCGAAACCCACATTCCACGGCATTGCCAGCCTCCCGGCTCACGAGCAGCCCGCTTGGGCGAGCGAAGTCCATCGTGATGGCCACTTTATCGCCGGCGTATGGAAATTTCCCGACTTGCCGTCTGGACGGGGCGCTGAGGTGAAGGTTATCCCTGCATTCTATGTCGACATGTTCACGGACTTTTTCAAGCTGGTGGCGTCGACGCTGCAACTCTCTGACGGTACCGCCCCGTACGAAGCAACGGCGACGCTTGTGCAGGCCCCTGAGTTGCACTTTGCTCAGCAGACGCAGTTCAACAACAACTACGCAGTCAGTGCCAAACCATTGACCATCGACAATTTGCAGTGGCCGGTTTCGACAGCTGAAGTGGGAACGCCACACTGGGCCGCTCTGGCCACGCGAATGGGCAAGGCACTGACTGGAGCATACGGTGCTTCACCACCTCGGATGTCATAAGTGACTACGCACGCAACGTCCGTCCGCGATCGAGCCTCCCAGGCGTAGTTGACCGCCTGTCGTCGACCTCAGGCGGTGGTTCCGATAGTCTTCCGATGGAACATGGATAAAGGCTTCCATCCGGACGTCTGAATTGGAAAGTCGAACCAGGCCCGCATCGTTATGCGGAAATCCGCAATCGTACGCAACGTTTGGAAGTACGGATTTGTCCCGGGCGCCCTTCCCACCACCAGATTCAATCTAACCCGCTGACCTGTCAGCGGGTTTTTTATTGCCGCCCGTCGAACGGCTTGGGGCATACCACTTTGGTGTCCCAC
>JBDTTS010000178.1:0-5373 GCA_039930525.1 Actinomycetes bacterium
TCTGCTCGAGCAGGCGCTGCTCGTGCTCAGAGAGCGGCATGGCCTCCTCCTTGCTGCGCTACCACGTCCGGCCTAGGTGGGGCTCGAAAGTGCTGAGTTCGCGAGTGCTGGGTTCGCGAGTGCCAACTCGGCACTCCTCTACAGGATAGGTCCCCTGGCGCGCTTGCGAAACTCCACCGGCGGATCCACGGTGAACTGTCATCGATTGTTCATCGGCATTTGCCCCGGCGGTCTGGAGCGAGCGCTTGCTGATCATGGGTCTGGCAGCTCAACGAGGCTGGCCGGCCGCACCACGCCTCGACCGAAGCGATCGGCCGCCCGATCTGCCGCCCGTTCGGCCTCTCGCCAGGCTTCCGGCCGCTCATCGAAGGTGAGCTGGTGGGCAACCGTCGACCCGTCGACGAGGCCCTCGACCCGGACCCCCACCAGCCGTAACCGAGCCCGGTCGAGGCCCAGCGCGTCGAACAGGGCCACGGCGGTGCCGTAGATGTCGCGCGCCACGTCGGTGGGATGCGCCAGCGTGCGCGAGCGCGAAATGGTGGTGAAGTCAGCAAATCGCACCTTGATCGCGATCGTCCGGCCGGCCAACTCCTTAGAACGCAGCTGCCGAGCAACCAGTTGCGAGAGCGCCAGCAGCTCGCGGCGGACCACCTCGCCATCGTCGACGTCGGTCTCGAAGGTGCGATCGCGGCTGACGCTCTTCTCCGGTGAGTCGGGCACGACGGTTCGTTCGTCACGGCCCCACGCCAGCTGCCACAAGTGGCGGCCGGCCGCGGTCCCAAGTGCCCGTTCCAAGGTGCCGACCGGGGTGTTCGCCAGGTCAGCCACGGTTCGGAGCCCCAATCGGTGCAGCGCCTCTTCGGTCTTGTCGCCGACGCCCCATAGCGCTCCGATCTGCAACGGATGCAAGAAGTCGATGACCCGGTCGGCCGGCACCACGAGCAGCCCATCGGGCTTGCACCGGCCAGAAGCCAACTTGGCCACGAACTTGGTGGACGCGACTCCCACCGAGCAGGTGATGCCCTGCTCATCGTGAACCTTGGTGCGGATCAGCTCACCGATCTGGGTGGGCGGCCCAAGCCGGCGCAGCGCTCCGGTGACGTCGAGGAACGCCTCGTCGAGGCTGAGCGGCTCGAACGACGGCGTGATCGAACCGAAGACCGCCATGACCCCCGCCGAGATCCGGGCGTAGACGTCGTGGTGCGGGGGCAGAAAGGTGGCGTTCGGGCAGAGGCGGCGCGCCCGAGATGTCGGCATGGCCGAGTGGACGCCGAGGGCGCGGGCCTCATAGGTGGCTGACAGGACGACTCCACGCGTGCCGCCTCCGGCCACGACGACCGGGGTGCCGATCAAGTCGGGGTGATCGAGCAACTCGACAGACGCGTAGAAGGCGTCCATGTCGACGTGCAAGATGCGGCAGCCGCTGTCATCACCGTGCGCAGGGCGCGACGGCGAACCCCCGGAGTCGGCGCGTCCGAGCTGCTGCTTGCTCATCGGGCGCTCACCTCATTCTGTGGGACGCGATTGTTGTGGGACGCGATTCTCGTGGCAGTCGGACCGATCGATGGAGTTCATTGTCTCTCTTATCCCCCCTGCGTCTTCCTTCTGCGCCTATCCGCCTGGGCTCCCAGGGCTGGAGTGCCACAGCTTGCGGGGTGGGGCTCCCTTGTTGACGTCGTCCCCGGCCGGGCGCACATCGGCGTAGGGCGACTGACGAAAACCGCTGGGGTGTACCAGGATCCGCCGCCGACCCATTCCGCCTGCCGTACCGCCGACCTCGGTGTCGTCCCGGGCTGGCCCAGCTGGTGCCGTGACATCTTCAGCCCCGAATCCTGGTGGTGGCGTATCGAGCACCTCATGAACCGCACTGATGCCGCATCGCTGCCACAGGTCGTAGAGGCCGGCGAGCTCCCAGCACCCGGTGGCACGCAGCGACACCCCTCGCGGGCCGGTGCGTCGTACCTCACCTCGGATCAGGAGCAGCCACGAGTGAAAGAGCGTCGCGGCGTACGGCCCCTGGGCATCTTCGAAGAAGGTGGCGTCGACGGGGCCGGTGGCGTCGTCCAGCGTCACGAAGACGACCCGACGCCCCGAGCGGATCGGCGGTGTCTGGGTGGCTACTTTGACGCCAGCCACCAGCACCTCGCTGCGCGAGCGACAGCCGAGAAGACGGTGCGAGCGCACGACGTCGAGTGCGCGGAGCAAAGGGGTGTAGAAGTCGACGACATGACGGCTGGCATCCAGACCGAGGACGTCAAGCTCGGCCCTCACCTGTTCAGCGCCGGTCATCTCGGGAAGGCCAGAGGGGACTACCTGTTCGTCAGCGGGGCCGAGAGCCAACGAGAGCTGGGTCTCGGATCGGACCACCCCAAAAACGTTGGCCTTGGCGCGGCGAGCCGCCGGCATCGCCGTCCAGCGGTCGAGTTCGGCTACTTGGAGTAAGAGGTCGCGACGGGTGATCCGCCGACGCGCTGTTGAGGTGGGAAGAGTGAGATCGATGCCGTGCAGGGCGTCGAAAGCCCCGGCGAGTACCAGTCGTTCGGCAACCGGACGCGAGACCGAGGCCCGGTGCCAGAAGTCAGTGAGCGAGCGGAACGGTTGCCCAGCAACGATGCGCTCGACCTCGGCGTCGCTGATGCCCTTGACCTCGGCGAGCGCGATCCGGATGCCGTACCCCCGAGCGTCGGGCAGCGTCGGTACGAGCGTGCGCGGCGGCGGGGCAGCACCGGACACCTCGACCCGTTCGACCCGGTAGCCCGGCTGCGAGGCGTTGACGTCGAGCGGAAGCACGGTGACCCCGAACTGGCGGGCATCGTCGAGGATCAGTCGCTTGGGGTACATACCCGGATCGTGGGTAAGGACACCAGCTAAGAAGCTGGCGGTGTGGTGCGCCTTCAACCAGGCCGACTGGTAGGTGGGGAGGGCGAACGCAGCAGCGTGCGCTTTACAGAACCCGAAGGAGGCAAAAGCTCGGAGCACCTGCCAGATCCGCTCGATCGTGGCGAGGTCGTAACCACGGGAGTGCGCGTGGCGGTAGAACCACTCACGGGTCTCGGCCTGGCCGTCCGGGTCGCCGAGCGCGCGCCGTTTCTCGTCGCCCTCGGCACGCGAGCACCCGGTGATCACATGCAAGATGTCGATGACCTGTTCATGAAAGACCACCACCCCATAGGTGGGACGCAGCACCGGTTCGAGGTCGGGGTGCAGGTACTGCGGCTCGGCCCAACCGTGCCGTGCATTCAGAAAGGGGCGGACCATGTCGGACTTCACCGGTCCCGGCCGAAAGAGCGAGATATCGATGATCAGGTCATCGAAAGTTTCTGGAGCGAACTTGCCCACCAACTCTCGTTGGCCGGGGGACTCGATCTGAAAGCACCCGAGAGTGTGAGTGGAACGGATCAGGTCGAAAGTTGCCGGGTCGTCGAAGGGCACCTCGTCGATGTCCGGGCGTTGCCCAAGGCCGTCGACCCGCTCGATCTCGTCGAGCGCATACGCCATCGCTGACTGCATCCGGATGCCGAGGACGTCGAGTTTGAGCAGACCAAGATGCTCGACGTCGTCCTTGTCGAACTGGCTCATGGCAAACCCCATGCCACTTTGTTCAACGGGGGTGCGGTTGAGCAGAGTGGCATCAGAGAGCAGGACGCCGCAGGGGTGCAGAGCGAGGTGACGCGGCAGACCATCGAGCCGCTCGACGAGAGAGAAGAGCAGTCCCATTCGTGGATCGTCGGCGAGCCTGCTGGCGCGCA
Source organism: Actinomycetes bacterium (assembly GCA_039930525.1). Lineage (GTDB taxonomy): Bacteria > Actinomycetota > Actinomycetes > JAHEKZ01 > JAHEKZ01 > JAHEKZ01. Next base: position 3,750 of record JBDTTS010000178.1, read on the forward strand.
GCTCAGGCAGTTCACGCAAGGCGTTCTGAGCATCCTTGGCCCGGATGTGCGGAAACGCCTTGGCGACCGTGTCGATCTCAGAGGGCGGCAGCCCGAGCGCTGCGCCGACATCACGGATCGCGTGCCGGACGCGGTAGGTGTCGGCCATGGAGACACAGGCGACTCGATCGGTGCCGAAGCGTTCGAAGATGCGGGTGTAGATCTCAGGTCGTCGCGCAGACTCAACATCGACGTCAATGTCGGGCAACGCCTGCCGGAGCGGAGAGAGAAAACGTTCGAAGAGCAGGTCGTGCCGAACGGGGTCGACTCCTGAGATACCGAGCAGGTAGGTGACCAGCGAACCGGCACCAGAGCCACGGGCGGCGACCCGTACCTGCATCGAGCGGATGAGGTCGACGACATCGGCAACGGTAAGAAAGTAGGTGGCGTATCCGAGACCGGCGATGATGCCGAGCTCGTGCTCAAGGCGGTCACGCGCCTCGGCAGCGGCTCGTCCCCCGGTGGGCAGGGCGCGCGCCGACCAGCCGACGTCACAGCGCTCGCGCAGTACCGCGTCCGGCGCGCGTCCAGCGGCAGCGGCCTCTGGGTCGACCACCTCGAGCTCGGGAAAGTGCACCGAACCGAGGCCGAGGTCGGCCGCTGGATCAAGGATGCACTGCTGAGCAAGGTGTTCGGTGGCGGTGAGCAGCGCCCGGGCAGTGGACCGTTCGGTGCCGATGCCAGAGAGCCGCGCGACCTCGGCGGCGATCTCAGCCATCTGCTCCGACGACTTCAGGTAGCCCTCGCCGGTACGTCGATCGAGGTGCCGGATGTCGAGCGGAACGAGTAGGCGGGCGGCATCGAGCACGTCGGCGACCGGGGCGTCCTCGCGGCGGGCGTATCGCACCGCATTGGTGAGGACGACATCTGTCTGATGGTCATGTGCCCAGCCGAGCATGCGGCCGGCGAACAACGCCGAGCGACCGACCGGATCAGCGCCCCGATGGTTGACCACCTCGCACCGCAGTGCGGGAACCCGGGCCTGCCACTGCCGCCACACCTGCGCGGCGAGGTCGGGACGACGTCTGGCCAGCATCAGCCCGAGGTCGGAGTCGGGACCGAGCATGACTACGAGGGAACCCTCAGCGGCGTACTCGCCGACGAGGTCGATGTCGACGGTGGGACGCCCCCGCTCACCGGCAAGATCTGGATCAACGGTGGCGAACTGGTGGACGCCGAGACTGACGGCGCTCGCGGCGAGGAGGCATTTCAAAAGATCCTCGCCTGGCGCACCGGTAATTTTGAAACCCTGCCTGCCGAATCAGCGCGCGCCCGCACGATTTTCAAGTCCTACAACGCCCTGCTGCTCGAGACCGCGCAGGCGCTCGACGAAGCCATTCACGCGGTGGATACGCACGCGCCCCGCGCCGCCGCCTCCGGCCTCACCGCGGCGACCCAGGTGGACGGAGTGGAGTTTGTGCTCACGGCCGGATCCGGCGAGAAAACTGAACTGGAAGCCCGCGGGCTGGAAAACCCAGAACGCCTCGCCGCCTGGGCCCGACAAAGTCTCGAGCGTTTCCGCGCGCTGGGTGATCGGCTGCAAACCGGCCCGCTCGAACAAATTGAAGCCCTCGGTCCCCACCGG
>JBDTTS010000179.1:0-5305 GCA_039930525.1 Actinomycetes bacterium
GCCCGTACCGTCGTCGCCGTCCGCGGATTTCATCGTTTTGCGCTTCTCGAGGATTTCACGTCACGGGATCCGGCCGCCGATGTGCGACCCCCGGCGCCGCCGCGCCGACTTCCGAAGGCCCTTGCGCTGTCGCAGATCGAAGCGCTCCTAGCTGCCACTGGCGACGGCAGAACACCCAAAGAGCTGCGTGATCGGGCGCTTCTTGAGCTTCTGTACGGCACCGGGGCTCGGATCACTGAAGCCGTCAGTCTCGACATCGATGATGTGAACAACGAGGCAGGGTCGTTGCGGTTGTTCGGCAAGGGAGGAAAAGAACGCGTGGTGCCGGTAGGGCGTTATGCGTCAGAGGCTGTCGATGACTACCTCGTTCGGGCGCGCCCCGTCCTCGCTGAGCGAGGGTCGGGGGTGCCAGCGCTCTTCCTCAACAGCCGCGGAGGTCGGTTGAGCCGGCAGAGCGCGTGGACGGCCCTGCGGTCGGCTGCCGACCGTGCCCATATCGCGGGCGATGTCTCGCCGCACACCCTGCGACACAGTTTCGCGACCCACCTCCTTGACGGAGGCGCCGATGTCAGAGTCGTCCAGGAATTGCTTGGCCACGCGTCAGTGACGACCACGCAGATCTACACACTGGTCACCGTCGAGTCACTGCGTGAGGTGTACGCAACGGCGCACCCCCGGGCGCGCGCCTAACCGATCTCGGCACCCAGAACGTTTGGCAGACCCTCGATGTCGGCTCGACCTTGCCCCGAGCAGTTGGCTCCGCCTAGAGTTCGCACCGACTTGTCGTGAAGTCTGTGGAGAGGTTTAGAGATCTGTGGTTATGTCGACATTTATTCCCGAACCGTCCGAAGTCAACGGGTCTGCTGACCGAGGCGTTCCCGTGGCTGCCGAGCCCTCGGCGCCAACTGGTCCGGCGGCGCTCACAGAGCCAGCCCTCGGGCCGACCGGACGCCCGCTACCGCACTTCCCAGATCCGCCGCCGCTCTTCGACCACGGACCCGGCCGGATTATTGCGATGTGCAACCAGAAGGGCGGCGTCGGCAAGACGACGACCACCATCAATCTTGGTGCCGCGCTGGCCGAGTACGGTCGCCGCGTTCTGTTGGTCGACTTCGACCCGCAGGGGGCTCTTTCGGTAGGACTCGGGGTGAACCCGCATGAACTCGACCGCACCGTGTACAACCTGCTGATGGACCACGGCGTCGAGGCTGAGGATATCTTGCTCAAGACCAACACCGCCGGAATGGACCTGCTGCCGTCCAACATCGATCTGAGTGCGGCCGAGGTGCAGCTGGTAGGTGAAGTGGCCCGCGAGCAGACCCTTGGACGCAGTCTCGCCGAGATCTCCAAGGAGTACGACTACGTCCTCATCGACTGTCAACCTTCGTTGGGGCTTCTGGCAGTCAACGCCTTGACGGCTGCCGATGGAGTGATCATTCCGCTCGAATGCGAGTTCTTCGCGCTCCGCGGAGTCGCTCTCCTCATGGACACCATCTCGAAGGTGACGGAAAGACTTAACCCTGAACTAGAACTTGATGGAATCTTGGCCACGATGTATGACAGCCGTACCACCCATGGCCGCGAAGTGCTGGCGCGGGTCGTCGAGGCGTTCGGAGATCGGGTCTATCACACGGTCATCAACCGCACGGTGCGCTTCCCGGAGACGACTGTTGCAGGGGAGCCCATCACGTCGTATGCCTCGCGCTCGCCTGGCGCAGAGGCATACCGGCAGCTAGCCCGAGAGGTGTTGGCCCAATGAGTCGGCGAGCCGCCCTTCCTGGCGCCAATGAGCTTTTTCGCACGACGTCATCGTCGGCCGCCTTAGCTGATATGGCTGAGGTGGAACCTGAGACTCCACAGGGCTCATCCCCAGCGGTGGATAATGAGTCAGGCTTAAGTAGAGGTCGAGAGTTGAGCTCGGGCGCCACCACATCGGGCACCACAGAGGTGCGGGCGCTCTCAACGGTCCGATCGCGGTCACCTGGGCGTCATGGGGCGCCATCTGGACGCCAGCGTCATGACGAGAAGATCACGGTGTACCTGTCCTTCGACGAACTAGTGGCGCTGGACGAGGCGAAAGGTGCGCTCTACCGCGACCAGGGGATCAAGGTCGACCGCGGGCGTATCGTGCGCGAAGCGGTTGCTGTCGTGGTGGCCGACCTTCAGGCAAAGGGCGAAGCAAGCATCCTGGCGCGCCGGCTCCGAGAGGGACACCGAGACTGAACGGGACGGCAGCCGCGATGCCCCGCCACGGCCTCACGCACCGCTCGGCTAGCGTTCGCCCGTGACGTCGACCGCTACGGACCACTCCGAGCCACCCAGCTCGACGGGTTTCCATGTCCATCTCGCGGTCTTCGAAGGTCCCTTCGACCTCCTGCTCGGTCTCATTGCCAAGCACAAGCTGGACGTCACCGAGGTGGCCCTCGCCGTCGTCACCGACGAGTTCATCGCCTACATCAAGGGGGCCGGCGACGAATGGGATCTGGAGCAGACCACGCACTTTCTGGTGATCGCAGCGACGCTGCTCGACCTCAAGACCGCACGGCTCCTGCCCGCTGCTGACGTCGAGGACGAAGAAGACCTGGCCCTGTTGGAGGCCCGGGATCTGTTGTTCGCCCGCTTGCTGCAGTACCGGGCTTACAAGACAGTCGCTGCCGAGCTCGCTCGACGGATGGTGCTGGCCGGTCGCAGTCACCCCCGGTTAGTTGGCATGGAGCCGCAGTTCGCCTCCTTGCTACCTGAGGTCTTACTTGGTGTCGGCGCCGAAGGCTTAGCTGCGCTGGCGGCCAAGGCGTTGGCGCCCAAACCAGTGCCCGAGGTGGCCATCGGGCACGTTCACGCTGCGCCGGTCAGCGTCAAAGATCAGGCAGCTCTGCTGATCGACCGATTGCGGCGCGCCCGTACGGCGAGTTTTCGCGGGCTGGTTGGCGATGCACCAGACACGGTCACGGTCATCGCTCGATTCCTTGCGCTGCTTGAGCTCTTTCGCGAAGGCGCGGTGGCTTTCGACCAGGTGCAGCCCCTTGGTGAGCTCACGGTGCGGTGGACCGGCGCCGACGAGGGTGACCTCGACGTGCACGATGAGTTCGATGAGGTCGAGGACGAAGTGGGGGGCGACGACGACGAAGCCTCTGCGACCGACGAGCAACCGAGCGAGGGATCGTGACTGACAAGGAATCTAAGACTCCACCGACGGGCGACGCTGAGTCTGAGTTGACGCGCGACGCGGCCGAGGGGGTTGCGGTGGTTGACCCCAGCGATACTCCTCTTGAGGACCTTGATGTCGCCGCGGCGATCGAAGCCGTTCTGATGGTCGTCGATGAGCCAGTGGCAACCGTGACGCTGGCCCAGGTCCTGCGGCAGCCAGAGATCGAGGTAGCTGCCGCTTGTGTCGACCTCGCCACCCAGTACGAGGAGGCTGGTCGAGGCTTCGCACTTCGAGAAATTGCGGGAGGCTGGCGCTTTTACAGCAGCCCCACCTATGCAGCGGTAGTGGAACGCTTCGTCATGGACGGTCAGCAGGCCCGCCTCACGCAGGCGGCTCTCGAAACCTTGGCGGTGGTGGCGTACCGGCAGCCCGTTTCGCGAGCGAGGGTCTCTGCAGTCCGCGGGGTCAACGTTGACGGAGTAATCCGCACGTTGCTCGCCAGGGGGCTGGTGGAGGAGTGCGGCACCGACGGGGAATCGGGCGCCCATCTGTATCGCACCACCGGCCACTTCCTCGAGCGGCTTGGAGTGGCCAGCCTCGATGATCTCCCGGAACTCGCTCCGTACCTGCCTGACCTCGAGACACTCGAGGCCGAACTGTGAATAACCCTCAAGTAGAGAATCAACCAGTGCGTGGCACCCGGCTGCAGAAGGTACTGGCAACGGCCGGTGTCGCGAGCAGGCGTGCAGCCGAACAGTTGATCGCCGAGGGCAGAGTGAGCGTTGATGGTGAGGTCGTCCGCGTACAAGGAATGCGGATCGATCCGTCACGTGCGGTCGTCCGGGTCGACGGAGAGCGAATTCCGGTGGCTTCCGGGCAGGTGTATCTCGCGCTGAACAAGCCTGAGGGAACCGTCAGCACGATGAGCGACCCCGAAGGGCGTCCCTGTATCGGCGACATGGTGGCTGAGCGCCCCGAACGGCTCTTCCACGTTGGCCGTCTCGATATCGAGACGGAGGGGCTGATCCTCGTGACCAACGATGGCGACGCCGCCCATCGGCTGGCGCACCCGTCCTTCGAAGTCCCCAAGCTGTATCGCGCGGTTGTGACTGGCCCAGTGCCCCGCGACCTTGGTCGCCGGCTCAAAGCCGGTATCGAGCTGGACGACGGTCCAGTGGTCGTCGACGAGTTCCGCGTCGTCGACCAAGTGGCAAAGGAAGCCCAGGTTGAGCTGACGCTGCACAGCGGGCGCAACCGAGTGGTGCGTCGTCTGCTGGCGGAGGTAGGGCTGCCGGTGCGCCGATTGGTAAGACTGCAGTTCGGACCGATCCGCCTCGGTCGATTGCACTCAGGCGGGGCGCGACTTCTGGCTCGTCACGAACAGGGTGCGCTCCTTGATTTTCTCGATAAGTCGACAGATCAGTAAACCGGTTCTTGCCGGGGGCACTGTTTGACGAATGTCGACACATCGACTGTGAGCATCGTAGAAAGCTGATGGCCGCCTAATAGGTCATCTAGACCACGCTGACCTGGCGCTTCACAAAGGCTCGGTCGCTTTATCGACAAGTCACTGTGGGCTGCTGTGACGTGGTGCTCAATTGCGCAGCGAGGCACTTCAACTCGACATGTCGATAAAGCGTTGTGTCGGATCCTCGCTTGGTCGAGAGAGCGCTAGGGTGACAACGTGATGAGAGCACTCCGTGGGGCGACCCAGTTGACGGCAGACGACCCCGCTGAGATGACCGAGGCTGTGGTCGAGTTGGTCGAGGCAATCCTGACCAGGAATGGACTCACCACTGACGATCTGATCAGCATCATCTTCACCAGCACCGTAGACCTTCGAAGCGCCTTTCCAGCTGCCGCAGCCCGAACGCTGGGTATCGGCGATGTGCCGCTGCTCTGCGCGCAAGAGCTCGACGTCGAGGGCGCGCTGCCGCGGGTAGTCCGGGTCCTCGCTCACGTCCGCCTTGATGTCCCTAGAAGTAATGTCGTGCACGTGTACCTCAGAGGTGCCGAGGTGTTGCGTCAGGATCTTGCCCAGTGACGCCTTGACTGAAATATTGCCCATTGACACTTCGGTGGACATATTGCCCATCGCGATCTTTTCGGACAGATCACCTTGCTTGACCTCCAGCGCCGTGTCTCCGGTGATCGTGT
>JBDTTS010000180.1:0-5298 GCA_039930525.1 Actinomycetes bacterium
GTCGGTGATGGGCAAGTCGTTCTCGGTCGGTGGTGTGCGGCTCGTCGTGCAGGCGAGCCTCGGTATTGCCCTGGCTCCCGATCACGGCGACGACGTGCACACGCTCATGCGTCGCTCCGACATTGCGCTCTACGAGGCCAAGCGGGAACGTGCCCGGTTCTGCGCCTACTCCAACGAGGACGAAGACACCCACACTCCCCAGCGGCTCACCATCCTTACCGACCTGCGCTCGGCGGTTGAGGACGATCAGCTCTTCCTCGTCTACCAGCCCAAGATCAACGTGTCCAACGGCGAGGTATTGGGCGTGGAGGCGCTTGTCAGGTGGAACCACCCAACCCGTGGGATCCAATACCCGGACTCGTTCATCCCACTCGCTGAGAACACCGGCCTGATCTCGCCGATCACCTTCTACGTGATCGAACGAGCACTGCGTCAGGTCCGCACCTGGCAGGAGTCCGGCGTCGACCTCTCAGTCGCCGTCAACCTGTCGGTGCGGCATCTCACCGACATGAGCCTGCCCGATCGGATCGCGGTGGCGCTAGAACGATGGGGTGTGGCCCCGTCACGATTGGTCATCGAGGTGACTGAAAGCAGCATCATGACCGACCCCAAACGCGCCTCGGTGGTGCTGCAACAGCTGCGGCGGATTGGTGTCGATGTCTCGATCGACGACTACGGAACAGGGCATGCATCGCTCAACTATCTCAAGCAGTTCGATATCGACGAACTGAAGATCGACCGCTCATTCATCATGAACCTCGACGTCGAGTCCAGCGACGCCATCATCGTGGCGTCAACAATCGAGCTTGGTCACAACCTTGGCCTGCGCATCGTCGCCGAGGGTGTTGAAGACGGCGCCACCCTTGCTTGGCTGGATGGTCTGGGATGTGACATCGCCCAGGGTTACCACATCGGCCGGCCCATGTCGCCAGAGGCGGTGGTCGATGTCGTAGCAGAGCGCAGGGTCGATACCGAACGTCCGACGCCTTCGGCGCTTCGACTGGTGGGCAGCCCCTGATGCTCATTCTCGCGCTATGTATCGTCGCAATGCTCTCGCCGAAGCTCTTCGGTGGCTCACTGTCGCGGCTGGCTCACGTGCGCTTTCGCGGGATCTGGATTCTCCTGGTGGCCCTCGTGGCGCAGATCCTGATCATCGAGATCTTCCCCGAGGCCAACCGCACTTTCTTGGAGTCCGTGCACCTCGCGACCTACGTGGCTGCGGGTCTCTTCGTCGCCATCAACTGGCGCGTCCCCGGCCTGCTCGTGATCGCTGCCGGCGGCGCCATGAACGGGATCACGATCGCTCTGAACGGCGGGCAGCTCCCCGCGTCCAAACCGGCCCTCAACATGGCAGGCATCGAAGTTGGCAAGGGTGAGTTCATCAACTCGGGCTACATCAAGGACCCCGTGATGCCACTGCTGGGAGACATCTTTGTGTGGCCCGAGCCTTTCCCGCTCGCCAACGTTTTCAGCTTCGGAGACGTCTGCGTGGTCATCGGGGTGTTCTACGGTGCCAACAAGATTGCTGGTTCTCGTCTGGTCAAGACACCGTGGAGGCTTCCGGACGAAGACTTGCTCGAAGCGGGCGACGAGGAGTCTGCGGGTGCGCTGGCAGATCCGGCATCTGCGGCATCGGATCAAGAAGCACCAGCTTCCGCGAGCCCGGGCAGGGAGCCACCACGTCGCCGCCGACATGCGGCGCCACCGCGCACGGCACTCGAGTCGCACTGACTTCGCTCACCCGCTCATCAGCCAGGCTCTGTGACACGGGCTAGGATCGGCTTCGCAGCCCACTCTGTCGAACGGAGAACAGTCTCCGCGGGGTTCAGCTGCCGGCTCTGACGCCGGTATCGGAAGGACGCAACGTATGCGCATCCTGCTGGTTGGAGCCGGTGGCGTGGGCGGAGCAGTGGTTCCGATCGCTGCCCGTCGCAGTTTCTTCGAGATCCTGGTCGTGGCTGACTACGACAGGTCACGGGCTGAACGGGCGGTGGCTCAGGTCGACGATGGGCGCTTCGTCGCCGATCAGGTCGACGCCTCTAACGCCGAGTCGGTGGCCGAGCTGGCCAGGCGACATCAGGTGACGCACGTCCTCAATGCTGTCGATCCGAGGTTCGTGCTGCCGATCTTCAACGGAGCATTCGCGGCGGGCGCTGACTATCTCGACATGGCCATGTCGCTGTCGTTTCCGCACCCCACTGATCCCTATCAGCAGACCGGCGTCAAGCTCGGCGACGAGCAGTTCGCGGTCGCCAACAAATGGGAATCGGCCGGACGCCTCGCCCTGGTGGGCATTGGTGTTGAACCTGGCCTCTCAGACATCTTCGCGCGCTACGCCGCCGACGAGCTGTTCAGTGAGATCGATGAGGCGGGCGTCCGTGATGGGGCCAACCTCGAGGTTGACGGGTTTACCTTCGCGCCGTCATTTTCGATCTGGACCACGATCGAGGAGTGTCTCAACCCACCGGTGATCTGGGAGAAGGACAAGGGGTGGTTCACCACACCGCCCTTCTCAGAGCCAGAGGTTTTCGACTTTCCCGAGGGCATCGGGCCGGTCGAGTGCGTCAACGTCGAACATGAAGAGGTGCTGCTCATCCCGCGCTGGGTCGACTGCAAACGTGCGACCTTCAAGTACGGCTTGGGCGAGGAGTTCATCGACGTTCTGAAGGTGATCCACAAGTTGGGTCTGGACCGGACTGCGAAGGTGCAAGTCGGCGACGTCGAGGTCAGCCCCCGCGATGTCGTGGCGGCGCTGCTGCCTGACCCAGCGACGCTGGGTGACCGAATGACCGGCAAGACCTGCGCCGGCACGTGGGTCACCGGTAAGGGTAAGGACGGTCAGGCACGCCAGGTGTACCTCTACCACGTCGTCGACAACGAATGGACGATGAAGGAGTACGGGTCACAAGCGGTCGTCTGGCAGACCGCCATCAACCCGGTCATTGCGCTCGAGCTTCTGGCTGACGGCACCTGGTCCGGCGCGGGCGTCTTGGGTGCCGAAGCCTTTGCCCCCCAACCCTTCCTCGACAAACTCATCGAGTACGGCTCGCCGTGGGGATTGCGCGAGGAGACGCCCGCTTAGTCGCTGTGCTGCAGCTGCAGGGTTCTGATGACCGGTCCGAGCACGGTTGCGATGATCCGTGCGTGACGCAGCTGTACGCGCGACCATGGAGTCGGAACGGCGCGTGAGCACTCAAGGAGTCCTACGACCTTTCCGGCGGCAAGAACCGGGATTCCGATCATGGTCGTCACCCCTTCGATGGTCATCCACGACCTCTCGGCTGCGTCAGCTGCCGGGTTCTCAAGATCGACGGTCATGATCTCGAGCGTCTCGAGGCAGCGCTGGGTCGCAGGAAAATCGGCCAATGGATACAGGTGCTCTTCGGGTCTCCAGGTGAGTGCACCGATTCCTTGGATGTAGTCGCCGCTGGCGCCGAGAAGTGAGACCTCGGCGAGGTCACATTGCAGGTGGTCGGCGATAGGTCCGGTCATGCGGGCGAGGTGATCGAGCTCTGAGCAGTTGACGAGATCGGCGAGCAGCCGCTCGAGCGCTGTCGTGTCTTGACCTGGTGCACGCGATCCCAGGGCGAGAGTGCGCTGGTACGAGCTTTGACAGGTCAACGTGGCCGCCTCACTGGCCGCCTCGTAGGTCGGCAAAGGCATGCCGATGACCCACCCCTGGGCCTGGGCGACATCGAGGTCGGCCAACACGTAGAGATCGTCGAGATTCTCGACTCCTTCGGCACATACCTCGGCGCCGACCTTTGCCGCGTAGCGGACGATCGCTTCGACGAGGGCGGCCTTCACCGGTTCGGACTCGACCCCGGTCACCAAGGACCGGTCGAGCTTGATCACGTCTGGAGACAGCGACAGCACCCGCTGCAACCCCGCGTAGCCTTCGCCGACGTCATCGACGGCAACGGCGGCACCGCGGTCCCGCAAGGCTCGAAGCACCATGTGGAAGTGCTCGGCGTCCTCGACGACCTCTTTCTCGGTGATCTCGAACTGCAGACCCGTCAGGTCGAACGGCAAGACGTCGTGCAGTTCACGACTGCTGAGCACCGAGGGGCTCACATTGACCGAAAGAACGGTTCCTGAAGGTCGCTCCTCACCGGCTCGAAGAGCAAGGTCGACCGCTCGGGCCTCGAACATCGGTCCGAGCCCGCACTGATGGGCCATGGCGAACCAGACGTCGGGTGAGTACGAGGGCAGTTCAGGGCCGAACCGCGAGAGCGCCTCGTAGGCGACCACGCGACCGGACGACAAGCCGAGGATGGGTTGAGCAACCATCGCTGGAGCACCATGGTGCAGAGCGCTGGTGACCAGGGCCCGGCACTCCTCGACGTCGGGAAGCGCTCCGGCAGTCTGCGGGGCAGGACCGGTTTCAACCCCGCTGCTTGCCATTGGTCGTGTCCACCCCTTCATGCGCGTCGAGAGCCCCGTAGGAGTGTCGGCAGACCACCACCGCGGATGAAGTGTTCACGCCTCGGACCACGAAAACGGTCACCTGGTACAAATCGCCCAGAACCAACAGGGAACACCGTACGCGTACCCGGCGAGTCGAGCGATCGAGTCTGCCATGGCCTCGCCCGTCGGTGTCGCCAGAGGCGGCTAAGAAAGCGAGGCGAATGCCTTGTCGAGCACTCCGAGCGCTTCGTCCAGAAGTGGCTCGGGCATGGTCAACGGGGGCAGGAAACGCAAGACGTTGCCGTAGGTGCCAGCAGTCAGAACCAGGACACCTTCAGCATGACAGTGCTTGACCACGGCAGCGATCTCGTCGGTGGCTGGTTCTAGGGTGCCAGGCTTTACCAGCTCGACAGCGATCATCGCCCCGCGGCCGCGGATGTCGCCGATGACCGGGTAGCGGGTCTGCATCTCTTGGAGTCGGGGGAACATGATCTCGGCGATGCGCTGCGCCTTGCCGACCAGGTCGTGCTCCTCGATGGCGGCCATGGCACCCAGGGCGGCAGCGCATGCCACCGGGTTGCCGCCGTAGGTGCCGCCCAAGCCGCCCACGTGAACGGCGTCCATCAGGTCAGCGCGACCTGTGACAGCAGCTAGAGGCATACCTCCGGCAATCCCCTTCGCGGTGGTGATGATGTCGGGCACGACGTCCTCGTGATCGCACGCGAACATTGAACCGGTGCGCGCAAACCCGGTCTGTACCTCGTCGGCGATAAACACGATGCCGTTGTCTTTGGCGTAGTCGGCGAGCCCTGCTAGGAAGCCTTCGCCGGGCACGATGAAGCCGCCCTCGCCGGCGATCGGTTCGATCAAGATCGCCGCGACCTGATCGGC
>JBDTTS010000181.1:0-5283 GCA_039930525.1 Actinomycetes bacterium
TGTGCCTCCTGACGCGTCAGTGTCCGGCCCCTTCGCCGAACGCTTTGGTTGCACAATCCCATCGTCACAGTCGTGACGCCAGCACCATGCATGCAATTCAACGTTCGTGTCGCGAACGTTGCGACACACATTCTGTCGCTAAGTGCGCGATTGCGCGAGCCTTGAGTACGCGTTGCGTCTGATGTGGGTGTAACAACGTGCGCACCGATCGCACGCGATGTCGTTGCAACAACAGCTTTGTCATGAGATGCGCGGACCCGAAAGCTGTTCGAGAAACTTCGCCATTCGCTGGCGCATTGACTTTGACGATCGACCGCTTGCGGCTTCACCCGCAGCAACACTTACCAGATGTTGCACGCTGTCGAACGACACGACGTCAAGCTCTGGCACGACCAAAGAAGATTTGTTGGCACTCGGTACAACAAGTGATTCATGCGCCACGCCATGCAACTCTTCGTCACCTGCGTCAAGGGAAAGAACAGTTGCCCCGAGCTTGCGTGCGTCCCAGGCCCGCTCGAGCAACATCTCAGGGGCGGTCTCCTCACTCACGACGAAGAGCGTCTCGCCCTTGCGAGCAGCCTCCAATCGTTCGAGGGTGACAGCCAGGTGGGCCGGCGCATTAGCCGGTGCTTGGTAGCGAACCAAGGTGGGGCTCAACTGCGGAGTTTTTGACCAGCGTGACTCATCATCAAGGTGAGCTGCGAGGTGCCAAGGCTCGGCCTGTGGCGTTCCGACCAACAACAAGCCCCCAGGCTCGGTGGTCCGCCGACGCAGGGTGCTGGCAAAGCCTTGAGTGCGCTCTACCCACCCAGAAGACGCGAGCATCTCGCGCAGAACCATCACTCGGCTGACATCCACGGCCCTATCGTGCCGCAGTCAGGGGGTGCGACGATGCACTGCATGGATGTGCGTGTCGGCGATGCCTCAGCGGGAGATGAACCCGCCGTTGGGCATGCTGTCGGTCTCATCGGGGGTACCGGTCGGCTGGGGCGCGGATTGGCGACCCGCTTCGCTGCGGCTGGCCACCGAGTCCTGATCGGTTCACGCGACGCAGCGCGAGCACACTCGAGTGCGACCCAAATCAGCAATAGCGTCGTGGGAGTGTCCAACACTGCCGCCTGCGATGCGGATCTGGTTCTTGTCACCGTCCCGTGGTCCGCGCACGATGAGACGCTGGCCGCGTTGTCCTTGCCGCTGCGTGGTCGAGTCGTGGTCGACTGCGTCAACCCCCTTGGATTCGATGAGCGTGGGCCATTTGCGCTCAGTGTGCCCGCGGGAAGCGCAGCGGAACGGGCACAAGAGCTGCTACCCCAAAGCGCGGTTGTAGGTGCCTTTCACCACATCTCCGCCGAGCTCTTGCTGAATCCCACCACTCTCGACGGCGACGTGCTCGTGGTCGGTGACGACCGAGAGGCGGTCGATCAGGTGATCGCTTTGGCCAGCTCGATCGTCGGGTTACGTGGCGTCTTTGCTGGTCGACTACGCAACGCGGGCCAAGTCGAAGCGCTCACCGCCAACCTCATCGCCATCAACCGGCGCTACCGGGTGCAGGCTGGACTTCAGATAGCTGGCCTGGGGCTATCTCGCCCCAACACTCACTGATACGACTGGTCGGGTGAGGGGTATTCGCCAGTAACGACGTCGTCGGACCATGCGCGGACGGCATCGGCGATCAGCGAGCGGGTGTCTGCGTAGGGGCGGATGAACTTCGGGTGGGGGGCGGGAGTCAGTCCGACCAGGTCTTGCCACACGTTCACCTGGGCGTCGCAGCCGCCGCCGGCTCCGATCCCGATGGTGGGTATCGACAGCGCCGCTGTCACCCGTGTCGCCAACTCTGCGGGGACCACCTCGAGGACGACGGCGAAGGCACCGGCAGACTCCAACGACTTCGCGTCGCGGAGCAATTGCTCACCGGCTCCGCCGCGACCCTGGACGCGGTATCCGCCCAGCGCGTTGACTGACTGAGGGGTGAGTCCGAGGTGGCCCATGACGGGGATGCCTGCTCCGACCAGGGCTTCTACCTGCGGCAAGATTCGCTGGGCGCCCTCAAGTTTGACGGCGTGTGCTCCGCCCTCTTTGAGGAAGCGAGCCGCCTGCTCGAGCGCCTGGTCAGGCGAGGCCTGATAGGTACCGAACGGCATATCTGCCACGACGAGCGCCCGACGAGTACCCCGGGTCACGGCGGCAACCAGCGGAACCAACTCGTCCATCGTGATGGGGATGGTGGTCTCGTAGCCGTAGATGACATTGGCTGCTGAGTCGCCCACCAACAGGACGGGCACGCCTACCTCGTCGAAAAGCCGAGCGGTCATCGCGTCGTAGGCCGTCAGCATCGGCCATCGCTCGCCGCGCAGCTTGGCGGTTGCCAGATCGTGAAGCGTGATCCGCCCCTGGTGACCTGCACCGTACAGGCGTGGGCCATTGGCGGGTGAGCGCTCTGCGCCCGGTGATGAAGAGGTGGGGGTCATGTCGATTCCCTTCGCCTCGAGGCCTTGGTCGGTCCCCGGACTGCGTCCATAGTGACACTTTGAGAGAGAGAACCCAAGCGCGATCGACGATCAAGTCGTACTGGTGGGTAACCCCATGTTCTCGTTAGGAAGAGAAGGGTTCGCGCGTACCAGCAAGTTGCGTCAGGTAAGACTCACGCCAATGTGCGATCGTCCACCCGCGGAGCACCTCGTCGAGCTCGCGCCAGCGTCGACGGCGTTCAGGCAGCGTCATGGTGATGGCTCGGTGAATCGCCTCGGCGACCCCGTCGATGTCGTAGGGGTTGACGATGATCGCGCTTTCAAGCTCTCGCGCAGCGCCGGCGAATGAGGAGAGAACCAGGACCCCTGGGTCTTCGGGGTCTTGTGCGGCGACGTACTCCTTGGCAACGAGGTTCATGCCATCACGGAGCGGGGTCACAAGGCCCACACGTGCGGTGCGGTAGAAGCCGGCCAACGTTCCCTGGGTGTAGGTACGGTTGACGTACCGAAGGGGTACCCAGTCGGCCTCGCTGAAGCGACCGTTGACGGCGCCGGACTGACGTTCCAGATCGGCACGGATCTGGCGGTACTCAGGCACCTCGCCCCGCGAGGCCGGCGCCACCTGCAGCATCACCGCCTGTCTGCGGTGCTCGGTATGGCGGTCGAGAAAGCGCCCGAACGCCGCGAAGCGGTCGTGCAAGCCCTTGGAGTAGTCGAGCCGGTCGACACCGATGATCAGCCATCGGCCGCGCAGGGAGTCGCGCAGCCGGCGGACCGTCACCTGCTGCGAGGCACGCATCGCCTGCTGAGACACGAGGTCGCGGTCGATCGAGATCGGCATAGCCCGCACCAGAGTGCGTGTGCCAGATGGCATCGTGATGTGGTCGTCGTACGTGATGCTGCCGCCCGCGAGGTTAATCAGGTAGTCGACACAGGCCTGGCGGTCACCCTCAGTCTGGAACCCCAGCAGGTCGTAGTCGGTCAGCGCTTCCATGAGCGCTCGGTGCCCCGGCAGCGCGACGATGAGGTCGGGTGGGGGAAGGGGAGTGTGCAGGAAGAACCCGATGCGCGCTCGCACACCTTCTTCGCGCAGCAAAGCTGCCAGTGGTATCAAGTGATAGTCCTGCACCCATACGAGATCGTCGTCACGAATCATCGGAGCGAGCAGACGGGCGAACTTGCGGTTTACCTTCTGGTAGCCACGGTAGGTGTCGCGCCCATAGTCGACGAGGTCAAGTCGGTAATGCAGCAGTGGCCAGAGCGTGCGGTTGGCGAAGCCGTTGTAGTAGGCGTCGTACTCATCACGAGCGAGATCGATGGTGACGTACTTGATGCCGCCCTCCTCCAACTCGGTCGGGGGGCCGGGAGAGTCCGATACCTTGCCCGACCAGCCGAACCAGATGCCACCGTTCTCGGCGAGTGCTGCCTGCATGGCAGCCGCGAGGCCACCCGCTCGTGTCTCGCGCGGCATGGCGACCCGGTTGGAGACCACGATGAGGCGACTCATGAGGCGTAGTCCCACGGCCGAGAAAGGCGCATCGCAATCTGAATGATGCCGAGCATGGAGTACGTCTGCGGAAAGTTGCCCCACAGCTCGCCGGTATCGGGGTCGAGGTCTTCTGACATCAGCCCCACGTGGTTGCGACGGCTAAGGATCTGTTCGAAGAGGGTTCGTGCCTCGTCGGTGCGGCCGACTCTGGCGAGGGCGTCGAGATACCAGAAGGTGCAGAGGTTGAACGACGTATCTGGCTCGCCGAAGTCGTCGGCGTCGACGTAGCGGAACAAGTAGTCGCCGCGTTTGAGATGTGTCTCGACGGCTTTGAGCGTGCCAAGAAATCGCTCGTCATCTGCTGATATGAAGCCGAGGTCGGCGAGGACGAGCGTCGAGGCGTCCAGCCGTGAGCCCCCCCACGTCTCCATGAAGGCCCCACTCTCTTCGTCGTAAGCCTCGTGCAGGATGCGGTCACGCATGACGTCAGCGCGAGCGCGCCAGTGTGCCGCCCGGTCTCGGTTGCCGTTCTGCGTAGCGATCTTGGCCAGGCGGTCGGCTGCTACCCAGCACATCACGCTGCTGTAGGTGTGAACGCCTTGGCGTCCACGAAACTCCCACAGTCCGGCGTCCGGCTTGTCGAAGAGCTCGTAGGCAAGATCGCCGGCGCGCTCAAGCTGCTGAAAGGCCACCTCGTCGCCGGGTGTGGTGAGGCGCTGGTCGAAAAAGAGATGAGTGGAGGCCATAACCACGCTGCCGTAGACATCGTGCTGCTTCTGCAGATACGCCTCGTTGCCGCTGCGAACCGGTCCGTGACCGCGGTAGCCGGCCAGGTCGGGTTCGACCTGCTCGGTGAGCGTTCGCTCGAAATGAATGCCATAGACAGGCTGCATCTCTTCGGTTCCTGAAGCCAGTGTGTAGATGTAGCCGAGGAAGTCTTCCATGCTCTTGGTGGCCCCGAGCTGGTTCAGGGTGCGCACCACGAAAGCGGCGTCACGCAACCAGCAGTAGCGGTAGTCCCAGTTTCGGCCGCTGCCCGGCGCCTCTGGGATCGACGTCGTCAAAGCAGCAACGATGGCCCCAGTGCCTTCGTATTGGCAGAGTTTGAGGGTGATCGCGGCGCGGATGACCGCATCTTGCCACTCGAAAGGAATCGACAGCGAGCGAGACCATGACTGCCAATAGTGAACCGTTCGATCGTAGGCCTCACGCGCAAAGGCCTCGGCTGAGGTGGTCAGGCTCTCGTCGGGGCCGAGGATCATGTTGATTGGTCGATCGAGCACAAAGGGCAGTTCGCGTTCGATGTAGGGGACGCGGGTGTCGGTG
>JBDTTS010000182.1:0-5278 GCA_039930525.1 Actinomycetes bacterium
GCACACTGACAGTTCGATCACTGATCGACAGCAGCCGGTCGTTGGGAATCACGATGAGCGTGTCGACTTGGCTGCGCAGCTCGTCGATCCCGGTGTCGGCTTGCACAGCGCGGCGGCGACCCTCAAACCCGAACGGCCGGGTGACCACGCCGATGGTGAGTGCACCGATGGCGCGAGCAACCTCGGCAACCACGGGTGCTCCGCCTGTGCCGGTGCCACCCCCCTCGCCAGCCGTGACGAATACCATGTCGGCGCCCTTGAGCACCTCTTCGATCTCGGTGCGGTGGTCTTCAGCGGCGCGACGACCCACCTCAGGGTCGGCGCCAGCGCCCAGGCCGCGCGTGAGCTCGCGACCGATGTCGAGCTTGACATCGGCATCACTCATCAACAGCGCCTGCGCGTCGGTGTTGATGGCGATGAACTCGACGCCCTTGAGGCCTACCTCGATCATCCGGTTGATGGCGTTGACGCCACCACCCCCGATGCCCACAACCTTGATAACGGCCAAGTAGTTCTGCGGTGCAGCCATGGTGTGTGTGACGCCTCTCTCGTGTGCGTCCGCCCGGCGGACGATCGAAGTCTCACCCTTTAGTAGACATGCAACGTTATGTCAACTTCAGGTTCGCGGAGCAACGTACGGGAGGGGGTCAGGATCGTCAACTACGCGGCGTGTCGGGCGCGTCACGGCAGTGGCGGGGCCGTCAGTCAACTGAGCGCGGGAGCTTCGGGAGCGCTGACGTCGACACTGGTGAACACCGTCCCCCACCCTTTGCGGTCGCGCAGCCCGATGACCACCGTTGCCTTCTGGTCCGCCGCACCTGGCGTCCCCCACTCGACGACCACTCCCTCCGGAAACACCAGTCGAATGGCGCTCGCGGTGGGGGCTTCGATACTGGCCACCGAGCGTCGAAGTGCCGCAGGGAGTGCGACCGCCACGTCGTAGGCGGCTCGCGCAGAATCGTCGACCGAGTCGGGGTACGAGTCACCCACGGCGGCCGTCGCGTCGGGCAGCTGCGGGACGTTCTTGGGCGGGATCTCTTGCTCTCGATAGAGCAACCCGTCAGATCCGATGAGCGCCATGCCGGCTGCGCGCGAGGTGTACCCAACCGACCGTCGTTCCCGTACGACGATCTGAACGCGGTTCGGCCAGTCTCGAGTGACGTCAGCACCAGCCACTGCATCAAGGGTCTCGACCCTTGATGCGATCTCCTCGAGCGGCACGGTCATGAGTGCCCCGTCCTCGGAGACGTCAGCGGCCGCCACGACCTCGTCGGCCGTCACCTGGCTATTGCCCTGAACATCGACGTGCTGAACCCGGAAAAAGGGGGCGAAGCGCAAAAACGCCAACAACAGACCAGCCACGAGCAGTAGCACGACGCCCCAGGTCGAGGGACGCCGCAGCCATCCGGCCGGGTTCATCCCCGCTCCTGGCGGTGCCGCAGTAGCTCAACGATGTCTGGGCCGAGAGTCGTGACGATCCCATCCCCAAGGGTGAGCACCAGATCGCCCGGCCTGGCCCGCTCGACCAACCACTGGGGAACCGCGGAGAATGACGGCTCAAAGGCGACGTGCTCGGCAGCAAGAGGTACCCCAGCCGCCACCAACGCTCCTGTGGCACCAGGGATCGGCTCTTCGTTGGAGCCATAGACCTCCATGACCACCACGTCGTCTGCGAGCCCCAGGGCCTCACCTAGCTCGCGATGGAACTCGGCGGTGCGGGTGAAGCGCAGCGGCTGGAAGGCGACGACGATTCGACCACCACCGGCGATCTGGCGGGCAGCTGTCAGGGTGGCCCGCAACTCGGTGTGGTGGTGCGCGTAGTCGTCGTACACGCGGACGCCGTCACCTTCGCCCTTGAACTCAAAGCGTCGACGGGCCCCGCTGTACAGGCCAAGGCCCTCGACGGCGTCTGATACGCCGACTCCGACTTCCAGCGCGACGGCCAACGCAGCCGTCGCGTTCAACACGTTGTGGAGACCGACGATTTTCAACGAGACGTCAGGAAGCCTGCGACCCTTGATCACTGGTTGAAACCAGGCGCCGCTGGCATCAAGCTCGACGTCGGTGATCCGCACATCTGCGTCGTCGCTGACTCCGTAGGTCACCACCCGTCTGCCTTCTTGCCGGGCAAAGGCAGCGACGCGCGCCGAGCCGGCGTCGTCGGCACAGGCGATGACCGTTCCGTGCTGCGGCACTCTCGCGACAAACTGCCGGAAACCGGCTTCTACACCTTCGGCATCGCCCCAGTAGTCGAGATGGTCTGCTTCAACATTGGTGATCACCGCGATCTGTGGCTCGAGAACCAGAAAAGACCCGTCACTCTCATCGGACTCGGCGACGAACATCGAGCCGCTCCCTGCGTGAGCGTTGGTTCCTGTCTCGTTCAGCTGAGCCCCGATGTAGTACGACGGATCAGCACCGCAGTGCTGCAAGGCCACTGCTGCCATGGATGTCGTCGTCGTCTTGCCATGGGTTCCGGCCACGACGACCGATCGATAGCCCCGCATGCAGTAGGCGAGCGCCTCTGCACGATGCAGCACCCGGAGACCGCGTTCACGGGCTACAACCAGCTCGGCGTTGTTGTCACGGATAGCCGTTGAGACGATCACTGTGTCGGCCTCGGGAAGTGAGTCGGGAGTCTGCCCGAAGTGAACGACGGCACCGACCGCGCGCAGGGACGCGACGATGCGCGAGTCGCGAAGTTCGCTACCTGTGACACGGACGCCGCGGGCGCAGAGCATGCGGGTGAGCGCCGACATGCCAGCACCTGCCACACCGATGAGGTGAACGCGGCCCAGCTCATCGAGCGGAGACCCTCGATGTTCGGTGACGGGCGTCGTCATGACCGATCAGCCGCTTCGAGCACCAGATCGGTCAGTCGCTCATCGGCGTCGCCGGCTCCCAGACCGACAGCGGCTTTGCTCATCGTGTTGAGGCGCTCGGTGTCGAGAACCAGTTCAACGACGACGCTCTCAACCACCGACGCGGTGAAGTCCTCGTCGAGGATCATGATGCCGGCCCCGGCTTCGACGAGCGGCTGAGCGTTGACGGCCTGCTCACCGTTGCTGTGGGGATAGGGGACGAATACAGCGGGCAGCCCGACCGCTGCCACCTCGGCACAGGTCATGGCCCCGGAGCGACCGACGACCAGGTCTGCTGCGGCGTAGGCGAGGTCCATCCGCTCCAGGTACGGAACGACCACATACGGAGGGTCAGATTCACGACGGTCGATGACAACGTTGTTCTGCGGCCCTACCGCATGGAGCACCTGGACGCCGGCATCCAGCAACCGCCGCGCGGCTCCTTGCATTGCCGCATTGATGGTTCTGGCCCCTTGCGAACCCCCGAACACGAGAACGGTCCGACGATCGGGCTCGAGCCCGAAGGTCAGGCGTGCGCTGGATCTCTGGGAGGAACGGTCAAGAGCGGTGATACTTCTGCGCAGCGGGATTCCAATGAGCCGGGCGTGCGGCAGGGCGCTGACGGTCGAGGGGACGCTCACCGCCACGTACGGAGTGAACCGCGCACCAATCCGGTTCGCCACGCCAGCACGAGCATTCGCCTCGTGGACCACGAAGGGCACGTGGGCACGTCGCGCAGCAAGGTAGGCAGGCAACGACACGTAGCCGCCGAACCCCACCACCACGTCAGGTTGCTGCTCGGCAATCACTCGGGCGGTGGCTCGAACTGCTGACCAGATTGCGCCAGGGATGGAGAGCCAGCGGCGTGGCTCAGAGCGCGGCATGGTGACCTTGGGAATCAGGTGGACCTCAAACCCGCGAGCAGGTACCAGCGTGGTCTCAAGACCCGAGGCCGTGCCTAGAGCGGCCACCACGGTGTCGGGGCGCCGCCTGATCACCGCATCCGCCAAAGCAAGCGCCGGCTCAACGTGGCCGGCCGTACCGCCACCGGCCAGAAGCAGCCGAAGCGGGCGGGTCGGCACTACCGGGGGTCGGTCGGTGCTCACCGAACGCGGGCCTTGCCGAACCTCGGACGCCACCTCGCGGCGCTTCGCTGGCGCAGGGCCCGCCGCGCACCGGGAAGGTTACGGGCAAACGACAAGAGCATGCCGAGTGCAAACATGGTGGCCACAAGCGCCGAACCACCGTACGAAACAAGGGGCAATGGGACGCCGGTGATCGGAAGAACGCTCAGGACACCGCCGATGTTGATGATCATCTGGACGCCGATCCACACAACGATTCCACCCGAGGCGAATCGGACGAAGAGGTCGTCGGTGGCCAGAGCAATTCGGAGTGCTCCTAGAACGAGTGCCCCGAAGAGCAGCAGAACAGTGAGCGTGCCGACAAGCCCCAACTCTTCACCGATGATGGCGAAGATGAAGTCTGTGTGCGCCTCTGGCAAGTTTCCCCACTTTTCGCGGCTGGCACCGAGCCCGACCCCCCACCAACCGCCCGAAGCCAAGGCAAACAGGCTGTGTGCCGCCTGCCAACCGGCTCCCTCATAGTCGGCGAACGGGTCGAGGAAGGACTGCAACCGCGACAGACGGGCGCTGCGTTGGAAGGTCATGAACAAGATCACCGACAACGCCGGAGCCGCAAGAGCTATGAACACGCGGAGTGGCGCACCGGCCACGAAGAGCAGGCCCGCGACGATGGCCATCAAGATCAGCGACGTCCCGAGGTCGCCACCGAGTAACACCAGTCCGATCACGATTGCAGCCACCGGAAGAAGCGGAATCAGCAGATGTTTGTTCTCGTGCAAGAGCTTGCGCTTGCGCGTCAGAAGATCTGCACCCCACAGCACCAGGGCGTACTTCGCTGCCTCGGCAGGCTGGATCCTGATTGACCCGCCGATATCGATCCAGTTCTGGTTGCCATTGACGCTGACGCCGATACCCGGCACGAGCACGAGCACCAGCAGCACCAAAGACACCACCAGCGCCGGAACCGCCAGTCGACGAAACCACACCACCGGTAGCCGACTGGCCACCAGGAGCGCTGGGATGCCAATTACCACCCACATGGCTTGTCGCTGCGCGATCGCCCACGACGAGCCGCTGGCCGCGTACGACTCGACGCTGGACGCCGACAACACCATGACCAGGCCGAGCGCTGTGAGCATGATCGTGCTGCCGAGGACGAGGTAGTAGGGAGCGAGCGGCTTGTCCAGGGCGGCACGCAGCGGCGTGGGAGAGGTGTGAGAGGAAGTGAGAGTCATGCCAGATCCGTCAACGACGGAGCAGAGCCACCGCCGAGCCGAAGGCCCGACCTCTGGCGTGGTAGTCGCGGAACAGATCCATCGAGGCGCTGGCCGG
>JBDTTS010000183.1:0-5275 GCA_039930525.1 Actinomycetes bacterium
GTCCTGCCACGCGAACCACCAGGCCTCAGGATCAAACGACTCTGCACCGCGGTTGTCCTCGGTGAAGACAGCCAAGCTCTGCTGCGCACCCTCGTGTCCGTGGTGTTCGCTGAACGTTTCATGAAAGAGGTGGTAGGCCTGCTCGATCACCGAGTCATTGCGCGGATCAACCTTTGCCACCACGAACCCGACCGGCACGACGGGCGACTCCAATAGCTCGCCAGGGGCGAACGTGCGTTGCAGACGCCAATAGACCGTCTCGACCACCAAACCGGCTCGCTCGTAGGCCGATCGCATACGTGTCTCGTTCTCGTACAGCCCGGCAGCCACGCGCACCGACTGCTCACCACGCGCCTTCGACGACTGGACCACGCGCGACACCGTCGCACCTACGGCGGCGTCGGCAAGGGTATCGGTAAGTGCATCACCGAGCGAAAGGTCGATATACACATCCACCCAGCCGCTTCCCGTTTGCTCATCGCGCCCCTGCCCATACGCCGTCGCGCTGCCGTCGGGAGCCAAGGCAATAAACGTGTCGGTGGCGAGATCGAAGTGAGCACCGGTGAGGTCGTCGCGCATCTCGGATTCGCTTGCCTCTGGCTCGCCAAGAACAGCAGTCGTAATCCGCTCTACAAGGCCAACCAGGGCCGGTACGTCGCCCATGTTCACGGCCCGAACGGTGTGGTCAGGTAGCACCTTCTGGATGCCAGTGATGTCCATCCGCACACCTTGGTGCACCACCTCGGTCGGCGTCCACCGACTTGCTAGGCCAAGATGGACACATGACGCAGCCTCAAGATGAGACCCCTGACCGCATCGTGATCGTCGGCCCTGACGGCCAACCGGTCGGCGAGCTCCCCCATTCAGTCGGCGATGGTGAAGGCAGCGACCAGCCACCGATCACCGATCTGGTTGAGCAGCCGGCCAAGGTCATGCGAATCGGAACGATGATCAAGCAACTGCTCGAAGAGGTACGTAGTGCACCACTGGACGAGGCCGGACGTGCCCGGCTGAAAGAGATCCACCGCCGCTCCATCGCCGAGCTCGAGGATGGACTTGCACCCGAGCTCACCGAAGAGCTCGAACGCATCTCGCTACCGTTCACCGACGACGGCGTGCCGAGCGAGGCCGAACTACGAATTGCCCAGGCTCAGCTGGTCGGTTGGCTCGAGGGGCTCTTCCACGGCATCCAGACGGCGCTCTTCGCGCAACAGGTTGCGGCGCGAGCCCAGTTCGAAGAGATGCGCCGACGCGCTGCCCTGCCAGCCGGGTCTGAAGCTTCCGGTCTTCCAGCTGACCTCGATCAGAGCCAACGCACCAGCGGGCCCTACCTCTAGGCCAGCGGCGCCGGAGGCGGCGTCACGAGGTGGCAGGCGGCATCATGACCGAGTTCGGCTTCGCCAATCGGGATTTGCGCCGACAAGATGGCCGGCGAGATCGACTGGCAGGCCTTGAGGACGCCAGCTTTCTCGGCCACGCCATCGCGAACTTCTTGGCATCTGGGGTGAAACCGACACCCGCTCGGAATTTTCGTCGGGTCGGGTATCTCGCCCGAGAGAACGATCTGCTCGGTTCCGTGCATCTCAGGGACCACAGAGAGCAGAGCCCGTGTGTAGGGGTGTTGCGGGTTATTCAAAACTTCTTCGGTCGGCCCCTGCTCAACCACGCGACCCAGATACATGACGACGATTCGGTCGGCGATGTTCCAAGCGAGGCCAAGGTCGTGCGTGACGACGAGCAGCGTGAGCCCAAGGTCTTCGCGCAGCTTGAGCATCAGGGCGAGGATCTCGCCGCGTACCGATGCATCGAGGCTGCTCACCGGCTCGTCGGCGATGATCACGTCGGGGTCGAGGGCAAGGGCACCTGCGATGACGACGCGCTGCCGCTGGCCACCGGACAACTCGTGCGGGTAGCGCAGATAGAACCGCTCGGGGGGCCTGAGTCCGGCCATCGACAGCGCACGGCTGACGCGACCCGTCTCGTCGTCCATGCCGTGCGTACGCGGGCCTTCAGCCACTGCCTCATACACCGAGTGACGAGGGTTCAGCGATCCAGTGGGGTCTTGCAGCACCAGCTGAACGGTCTTGCGGTAGGCCTTCAGCGCCCGACCGCTGTACTGCAGCTTCTCACCGTGCGAGAGCACTCGGCCAGATGCCGGCCTTTCGAGACCCAAAATGGTGCGGGCCAGCGTCGTTTTGCCGCACCCTGACTCACCGACCATTGCGATGATCTCGCCCTTCCGCATCGCCAGGTTGACACCGTCAACGGCGTGCGCGGTGCCGCCCTCACGCCCCTCGAAGGTGACGGTGAGATCGTCGACCTCGACGACGGTGTCGACAACATTGACCTCATCGCCGATAGATTCGGCGGCGCTGCTCATGGTGCACCCACCCCTTGGTTGATGTGGATACAGGCGGCGTCTCGGCCAGGGGCAACTGGCTCGAGCGCGACGTGGGCAGTGGTGCACTCATCCGTGGCGATCGGGCAGCGAGGGTGGAACGAGCAGCCGCTGGGCAGGTCGCCGGGGAACGGCGGATCTCCGGGCAGTCCACTCGGTGCATAGCGCGACTCGCGGTCGCCGATCGTCGGAAAGGCACCCATCAGCGCGCGTGTGTACGGGTGTGCCGGATGCTGGAAGACGTCGAGTGCCGGCCCTTGCTCGACCACCTGTCCGGCATACATGATCGCAATGCGATCGCAGTTGGTCGACAACACCGATAGGTCGTGGCTGATGATGAGCATGCCCATCGAGCGCTCGCGCGCAATGCCCTTCAGCAAGTCGAGGATCTGCGCCTGCACCATGACGTCCAGGGCAGTGGTCGGCTCGTCGCAGAGCAGCACCTTGGGGTCGCACGTGAGTGCAAGCGCGATCATGATGCGTTGCTTCTGCCCGCCCGAAAGCTGGTGGGGGTAGGCGTTGGCGTGCCGAGCCGGCAGTCCTACTTGTTCGAGAAGCTCGCGAACCTTCTTCTTGGCGGACGCCTCGGTGGCGCCCTTGTCGTGAACAAGGATCGGCTCTACCAGTTGCTTGCCGATGCGTTGAATCGGATTGAGCGAGTGGAGGGCGCCTTGGAAGACGACGGCCGCCTCACCCCACCGCACCGCACGCATCCGATTCCACTTCATGTCGAAGATGTTCTCGCCGTCGACGAGTACTTCACCGTCAACGGTGGCGGTCTTGGGATAGAGGCGCAGAACGGTCGAGATCAGGGTGGACTTTCCGCAACCGGACTCGCCGGCAACACCCACTACCTCGCCGGCGTTGACGCTGAGATTGACGTTTCGAACAGCCGGTACGGGTCCCTCGGCGGGGTGATACGTCAACGACACGTCACGCATATCCAGTACGGCCATGTCAGTTGCTCCCGAGGCGCGGGTTGAGGACGACTTCGAGGGTACGACCAATCAGCGTAAATGCCAGCACAACGGCGACAACACACAGTCCGGGCGGGATCAGGAACCACCATGCGCCTTGCGCAGCCGCACCTGTGGCGTCCGCGGCGTCGAGCATGCCACCCCACGAGATGATGTTGGGATCCAGCAGCCCGAGGAAGGATAGCGTCGTCATCGACAGGATGACGATGGCGACAGTCAGCGTGGTATTTGCGATCACGAGCGGCATGACGTTAGGCAGAACATGCCGAACCATCTGCGCCCAGTCACCGTTGCCCAAGACTTTGGCGCGCTCAATGTAGGGGCGCGCTTCAACGCTGAGCGTCTGAGCTCGAACGAGTCGAGCAGTTCCGGGCCAAGCCGTGATGCCGAGCACGACGACGGTGATCCAGATTGATGTCTCACCAAGTACAGCCTGCAGGACGATGACCAGCGGAAGGAAGGGAAGCACCAGGAACCAGTCAGTCAGCCGCTCGAGGGATCCGCCGAAGAATCCACGGAAGTGACCACTGGCGATGCCCACCAAGGTGCCGATGATCATCGCCAGGATCGACGCCAAGATGCCAACGACGAGCGAGGGACGCGTACCCCAGGCCAGCTCAGCCAAGACCGATCGTCCAAGGTCCTCGGTGCCGAGCCAGAAATAGAACTCGCTGCTCGGTGGCGCATAGACCGGATTGCTCAGCGCCTCGTTCGGATTTAGGAGCTCCTCAGGGAACACGAACGGTGCACTGAGCGCCACGCTGACGAAGAAGACCAAAATGCCGACACCTAGCAGGCCAGGACCGTTGTGTGAGAACGCAACGAGGAAGCGGGTAGTAGCGACCTTGCGTCGCTTCCACGTGATCGCCCTGACCGACGGCGCGGCACCGACATCTTCCAGGTCGGCGCTCACAGTCGAATCCGTGGGTCGATCGCCGCGATCACAATGTCGGCGATCAGGTTGAAGACGATGACCGAGACGCTGAAGAGTAGGAACAGCGCCTGCAGAAGCGGCAGGTCATCAGCGGTGATGGCATTGAACGTGAGCAACCCCAAACCCGGATATGAGAAGACCGTCTCGATGGTGATTGCGCCACCGATGATGAACCCGATGTTGAGAAAGATCAGCGTGATGGTCGGCAATGAAGCATTCGGCACGGCGTGGCCCCGCCTGATAGCCCGATCCATCAACCCCTTGGCACGAGCGGTCATCAGGTAGTCCTGGCCCAACTCGTCAACCAGCGATGCGCGCATGATCAGCGAATAGTCGGCAAGGTAAACCGCTGCCAGAGCGCAGGCGGGCAGGACGGTGTGCCACGCAATGCTGATGACACCTTCGATGGTCCACGGATCAAGCCCTGATCCGATGTTTGAGCCGCTGGGAAAGATCCCAGGAAAGATCCAGAATCCCGTCGAGAAGAACAGAATTAGCAGCAGGCCAAGCCAGAACTCAGGCGTCGCATACAGAAACAAGGTGACGCCGGTCGACGCCTTGTCGAACCGGCTACCCCGGTTCCAGCCGGCGCGAATACCGATCCAGATTCCGATGACAGTGGCCAGCAAGGTCGAGGTGCCGAGCAGGATCAATGTCCACGGAACAGCAGTGCCGATAACGTCCCAGACCGGATTTCCTTGAATCGTCGAGTACGAGTCGATCTGCAGGGGGTCTTTGAGGTAGTTGAAGAACTGCTCCCACAACGGGGCTTCTAGCTCTTCGCGCAAGGCGGCTAGGTCTTCGGCCGAGATTTCGCGGGCGCCCTTATATCGAGCCAGCGGATCGCCCGGAAGGAACTGAAAGAGAAAAAAGTTGAAGACAAGCACGAAGGCCAGGGTTCCTAGCCCGGTCAATAGGCGGCGAGCTGTGAACCGACCGATCCCCGCAACGCGTGACGTGCGCTGG
>JBDTTS010000184.1:0-5207 GCA_039930525.1 Actinomycetes bacterium
CCGCGACCTGACCCAGCAGGCTCTGCTCGTCATCGTCGTCTTTGCCTCGCTCACCATCGGCGGCACCTTGCTGCTGATGGCCATGAGCGATCTCGATACCGGGCAGGCGCTCTTCGAAGTGATCTCTGCCGTCGCTACCTGTGGCCTCAGCACTGGTGTCACATCCACCCTCGGTGCGCCGGCCGAGGTTCTGCTCGCGCTGCTGATGTTCATCGGCCGCGTCGGGCCGGTCACGCTCGCCACCGCGCTTGCGTTGCGGCAGAGTAACCAGCGGTACCGCTACCCGGAGGGACGTGTTCTCCTTGGTTAATCGTCGACTCACCTCACCGGTGTTGGTCGTCGGCCTCGGCCGCTTTGGATCCTCTGTCGCGCTGACCATGGTCGAACGGGGTCGCGAGGTACTCGGAGTCGACGCGTCAGCCGAGCGCGTGCAACACCTGGCCGAGCGGCTCACGCACGCGATCCAGATCGATACGACCGATGAAGAGGCCATGCGTCAGATCGGCGCCCCCGACTTCGAGCAGGCGATCGTCGCCATTGGCACCGACATCGAGTCGAGCGCACTGACCACCAGCCTGCTCGTCGACTTCGGCGTCAAGGAGATCTGGGCCAAGGCAATCTCGCGCGACCACGGACGCATCCTTGAGCGGATCGGCGCACATCATGTCGTCTACCCAGAGGCCGACATGGGCGAACGTGTCGCGCACCTGGTGTCGGGCGCAATGCTCGACTACATCCAGTTCGACGACGGGTTTGCGCTCGCAAAGCTCGAGATGAAGGACTCACTCGGCTCGGGCGCGCTCGGAGACCTGAAGCTGCGCAAGCGATACGGCATCACAGTGGTCGGCGTTCGTGCCCCCAACGAGTCCTTTACCTATGCCGACCGCGACACCCTGCTGGAACCAGGATCATTGATCGCCGTGGCCGGGCGTATCGAGGACGTCGATCGCTTCGCCCAAGAGATCACGAGCCTGACCTAACGACCCGGGGCTACTCGTGACCGGTGGCCAACTCGCGGCTACGGTCGCGGGCCGCTTCAAGAGCAGCGAGGAATGCGGCCCGCACCTTGTGGTCTTCCATCTGGCGAATCGCGGCGATCGTTGTGCCGGCCGGCGACATCACAGCCTCGCGGAGCGACTGCGGCGCCTCGCCTGAGTCACGCAGCATCACCGCACTGCCAATTGCCGTCTGCACGATGAGATCGTGCGCCACCGAGCGCGGAAGGCCGAGCAGGATGCCGGCGTCGATCATCGCTTCGACAAGGTAAAAGAAGTATGCGGGCCCACTTCCCGAAAGAGCAGTGACGGCGTCCTGCTGTGACTCGGGGACGCGGAGCGTACGACCCACTGGGTTGAGCAGGCTCTCAGCCATGGCCAAGTGTTCTTCGGTGACGTGCGAACCGGGTGAGATGGCACTCATCGCTTCGTCGACGAGGACCGGCGTGTTCGACATGACGCGGATCACTGGAATGTCGACCGGGACGCGGCGTTCAATGAACGAGGTGGTGATCCCAGCTGCTACCGAGACGACCAACTGGTCAACCGTGAGAAACGCCGAGACGTCATCGAGCAGTGCGCCCATGTCTTGCGGCTTGACGGCAATCACAATCGTTCCGGCCGACTTGACTGCCGAGGTGTTGTCGCTGACCTCGACGCCGTAACGCTCGCGCAAGGCGTCGGCGCGACCGCTGTCGTGCGTCGTCACGACCAGGTCCGAAGTTGGGCGTCCGGCACGCACCATGCCCGAGAGCAGAGCCTCACCCATCTTGCCTGCACCAAGAATGGCGACCCGATCATTCATGAACTGCTCCTCTGGCGCTCGCGTCACTGACGCTCAAGGATGGCACGAAGTCCCAGACTCAGGTTGGCTGGACGTTCGGCCATGCGACGAACGAGGTACCCGTACCACTCGGTGCCATACGGAACGTAGACCCGGGTGGTCTCGCCGACGCCAAGAAGCCGGCGCTGCTCGTCGCGACGAACGCCGTACAGCATCTGGAACTCATACGTGTTGCGCGCGCGGCCGTAGCGATGGGTCAGCGCCTCGGCGATGGAGATGAGGCGATCGTCATGGGTGGCGAACATCGGGTACCCCTCGCCAGCCAACAGGACCTTCATACAGCGGACGTACGCACGATCGATGTCGGCTCGGCTCTGGTAGGCCACCGACTCAGGTTCGCGATAGGCCCCCTTGCAGAGCCTGATGCGTGACCCAGCTGTCGCCAGGTCTCGGCAGTCAGCCTCCGTGCGATGCAGATAGGACTGCAGGACTGCTCCGGTGCTCGGAAAGTCTTCGCGCAGGGCAGCAAGGGTCACAAGCGTCAGGTCGGTCGTGGTGTGGTCTTCCATGTCGAGCGTGACCGTCGTTCCGGCCTGCTTGGCCGCCGAACAGATCGCCAGGGCATTGTCGGTCGCGAGCGCCACGCCCTGTCCCGGCAAGGCCTGCCCGATCGCCGACAGCTTGACCGAAACCTCAGTGCGAGGCGCCAAGCCGGCGTCGGCCAACCGGCTCAGGATTCGGACGTAAGCCGCTATTGTTTGCTCGGCTTGGACGCGATCGAGAGTGTCCTCGCCGAGGTAGTCGAGGGTGACCTCGAAACCTTCATCCTGAAGTTCGCTCGTTGCTCTGAGCGCGTCATCGTCGGATTCTCCGGCGGCGAATCTGGTGACGATGTCACCGATCCCAGGGGCCGACGTGACAGCATCCTTGACGGCCTGGCCGCCAGCCAGCCCCAGCAGTGCCGCGCGCACGATCATGGCGCCAGCGTACGGCCCCGTCAACGGATAAGCCGCACGCCTCCTACGGAGTCCGACGGCGGAGGGTGGCCGCCCCCAGAATCAGACCCACGATCATGAATGCAGCCACGATCCCAACATCGACCCAGAACTCCGACGACATCGACGCCGACGTCATCACCTGGGTCGTGGCGTCAACGGCGTATGACATCGGCAGCACGTCCGAGACAAGTCGCAGCGCGGTGGGGAGGTCATCACGAGGCACGATGATTCCGCAGAGCAAGAGCTGCGGAAAGATCAGCGCCGGCATGAACTGGACCGCCTGGAACTCCGTCGTGGCGAACGCGCTGACGAACAGTCCAAGCGCCGTGCCGAGCAAGGCATCGACCACCGCGACGACAATCAGTGCCCAAGCCGGCCCGGGGACATCCAGGCCGAACGCGCTGAGCGACAAGCCGGCAACGAGCACCGCTTGGATGACACCCAGGACGCCGAAGGCCAGGGCATACCCGAGGACAAAGTCAGTCTTGGCGATGGGCATCGAGAGCAAGCGCTCGAGTGTCCCCGACGTGCGTTCACGCAAAGTGGCCACGGACGTCGTCAAGAACATGACGATTAGCGGGAAGATCCCGAGCAGCGGCGCGCCGTACTGATTGAAGTCTTGGTCATCAAGCATCCAGGCGAGCAGCCCCATCAAGACAATGGGAACCACGAGGATGAGAGCGACCGTGCGCGGATCGTGCCTCAGCTGGGAGATGACGCGTCGGGCTGTTGCAAGAGTGCGCGCGGCGGACATCAGGATCCCTCGACCAATGCCAAGAAGGCCGACTCGATGTCTGGCGTCCCTGTCGCTTCAAGGACTCCGGCGAGCGTGTCGTGGGCGAGCACGCGGCCGTCGCGCAGCAACATGAGCTCGTCGCAGCGGGACGCCTCGTCCATCACATGGCTCGACACCAAGAGGGTCAACCCACCGTCGGCCAGTGAGCGGAACAGCCCCCACAGATCTCTGCGCAGCACCGGATCGAGGCCGACGGTCGGCTCGTCGAGCACCAACAGCTCGGGGTCGCCCAGCAGCGCGACCGCCAACGACACTCGGGACCGCTGGCCGCCAGACAACTGATCCACCCGGCGTTGGCTGAAGGGGACGAGGTCAACGAGCTCGATCACGCGCTGTACGTCGGCGTCTTGGGTGCCCAGAATCCGCGCGAAGTACGAAACGTTCTGCGTCACCGACAAGTCGCCGTAGACCGAGGCTTCTTGCGTGACGTAGGCAACCCTGCGACGCAGCTCGGCCGTGCCTGCCGGGAGTCCGAGCACTTCTACCGATCCGCCTGCCACCTGCTGAACGCCCACAATGGCCCTGATCAACGTCGTCTTGCCTGACCCACTCGGCCCGAGCAGCCCGGTGATACGCCCCGACGGGATGTCGGCGGACAACCCCGACAACACCTCGCTGCCCCCCCGTTGCACCAACAGCTCACGACACTCGATCGCTGACACATGATCGGACGACATGCGCGTCACGCTACAGGCGGCGACTCGCGGCCCAACGCCTCACGGCGGGCCCACAAGCCGAATCAGCCAAGAGTCGACCGAGGGGGCGCCGCCAGATTGAGTCGGGTGAAAGCCAGCGCCTCGGCGAGGTCGTTCTCACGCTGTTCCTTGCTCATCGCCTTTCGCGTGTTCACTTCGAGAACCACGTGCCCTGCATAGTCGATAGTCGCAAGGTGCTCGAGAAGCTCAGCGCACGGCTGGGTTCCGCGGCCCGGAACAAGGTGCTCGTCCTTGCTCGCTCCCGAACCGTCTCCGAGGTGGACATGCGCGAGTCGGTCGCCGAGCCCGCGCGCCATGGCCATTGCATCGTCACCAGCCACCGAGGTGTGCGAGAGATCGAGGGTGACCGAGCCGTAGTCCTCGTCGGTGGGATCGTGATCGGGCAGGTAGGCCTGGATCTCACGGTTACGAGCGCGCCACGGAAACATGTTCTCGACCGCGAACCGCACCTCGGTTTCGTCCGTCATTGCGGCAACGCCACGGACGAACCCCTTGGCATACTCACGTTGCCAACGGAACGGCGGGTGCACCACCACCACCTCGGCGCCGGGCTACTCGGCGGTGTGCTGGGCGGTCTGCAGCTTCCCCCACGGCTCAGTGCCCCACACTCGTTGAGTGATCAGGAGGCAAGGCGCGTGGATGGCCACGATCGGAACCTCGTAGTAGTCAGACAACCGCTGCAGCGACGCCACCTCTTGGCTGACGGCATCGGTCGAGACCATCACCTCTACGCCGTCATAGCCCAGCCTCGAGGCCAGCTCGAACGCCGTCGCGGTTGTCTCCGGGTAAACCGATGCCGTCGACAGCGCAACCGCTGCGCGCGGCACACTCACACCAACTCCGTCAGCCACCACTAGCCGCCCATCCAGTCAAGGCGTCGCAAGAGCGCAGCCAGTCGGGCGTGCAGGGATCGTGATC
>JBDTTS010000185.1:0-5185 GCA_039930525.1 Actinomycetes bacterium
TCCGAAGACCGGCGGCGCTCTTTTGATTTGTAATCACGTCGCCTATGTCGACCCGCCGATTATCCTCGCATCGACGAAGCGTCCGGTGCGACGGTAGCCGCCGGGATGGTCGTCGACACCGACGTCTGAGCCGAAGGTCGCGCAGCCTTTTTGCTAGGCGGTGACTAAGGCGAAGTGATGGCGCCGCTTTCGACGAGCGCGTCGTATACGTGATTCACACACGCCTCGATGCTTTGGCCGGTCGTATCGATGACGATCTCTGCGTCGGTCGGTTCGTCGTAGGGGTCTGAGATACCAGTGAACTCAGGGATCTCTCCACGACGAGCCTTCGCATAGAGGCCTTTACGGTCACGTCGTTCGCACTCTTCGAGCGGCGTGGCGACGTGGACGAGCACGAACGTGCCGTGCTCCTCGACCATCGTGCGTACCTGACGCCGTGTTTCGTCGTAGGGAGCGATCGGGCAGCAAACGGCGACACCCCCGGCCTTGGTGATCTCGCTGGCGACGAAGCCAATGCGTAGGACGTTGGTGATCCGGTCTGGTCGGCTAAATCCCAGTCCCTTCGACAGGTGGTGCCGCACGACGTCGCCGTCGAGCAGGCTGACCGACCGGCTCTCGTGCTCCATCAGTCGCACTGCTAAGGCTCTGGCAACGGTGGACTTGCCTGAACCCGAAAGGCCGCTCAGCAAGACGGTCAGCCCGGCCATCCGGGCCGGGCGATGCAGGACGCGCAGCTCGGCGGCGAACGGGGGTTCGGCCGCCCAACCGGGCAGGGGCTGACCATCGGTCACCCACGTGTCGAGGAGTTCGGACGGAATCGTGGTCTGGTCGAGGGGAACATCGACCCGGCGGATGGGCAGGGGACTGTCGAGACGATCAGGACCGGTACCCGGTGCGAGCAGCAGTTCAGTGGCGCCGTAGGCGGCCGCTACGACCGCACGAAGGGATACACCCTTGGCGTCCCACGCGACGGTCGGCCACGGCACGAGGACCATGCGGTCACCCTCGTCGCGGGTCTGCTCGGCGAGCGCGAGCCTGGCCGGAAGATTGGCGAGCCGAGACGTCTCTCGTCCGGTAGGGATCGGCACAATCTCGGCGATCGATGCCCCGGCGGCGCGAGCCGCAGTGCGGGCGGCTTCGCGCACCGCGAAGGGGACCGGTGCTTCGGTCCACAGAGCCCAGACCTGGCCAGGTAGCCAGCTGTCGGCGGTCTCGCGAGGGGAGGCACGGTGCTCGACGTGGTCGACGATGCTGAATCCACTGCGTGGTTCGACCGAGCCGGCGACCCAGCCGCCGGCTGTGGCCGTGACCTGAACGTGGGCGAGTGTGACGCCCTCCGGGTCGAGGAGGTCGATCGTGTCGCCAGCCACCAGCCCGGGGTGGGCGATCGCCAAGCATGGTGCTCCTGTCTTTTCCAGCGTAGGGGGCTCAGGCAGGACGTAGGCCGGTGAAAGGGCGCCCTCAAGCATCAGGTGCAGCCACGAGAGAGCGTCGCCGTGCAGGGTGTGGCGGAGAGTGGGGCCGTCGTTGGGCTCGTCGCTCACGTCAACCTCTCGAAGGGAACTCGCGGCAACGCTAGTGGACGGCGCAGCAGTGCGGAGGATGGGGGTTTCCCTCTGAGAAGGCTACGTATGGTGGTTGAATGTTCACTGTAGGTGACCACAGCGACGCGCTCGGGTGAAATCAGCCGGTCAACTGGGGCGATCGGGTCACCTTGCCAACCCTGACAGGGCAGACTCTGGGCACGACCTGAGGGGGGTCATGAGACACGTTGAAGAACCCGCAGCCGCTGCGCCCGCCCGTGGGGCAGCGCCGGCTGGAGCGACCACGAGTCCAGACGAGTTAAGCGTCATCACGCATCTCCCGAACACGGAGGCCACGACCTCCCAAGTAAGGGGGCAGGTGCGTGAGCCCCGCGACCCGCGTGACTATGCCCAGCATGCACCCGTCGTTCAGGCGGCGCCCCCATGGCTACGCAAGTACACATTGGCGGTGGTGCTCGCCGATGGCCTCGCGGCGCTGATCGCCGGCCTGGTAGCGATCACCGCCTTTGCCTCTCCGATTGATCTCTGGGTTGTTGGCCTCTTTCCACCGGCATGGGTGGTGGCTCTGGCGATTGGTCGCACGTACGAGCACCGCTTCGTCGGCAATGGCAGCGAGGAGTACAAACGGCTCTTCAACACCAGCGTGGTCTTCCTTGCCGTGGTGGGAACTCTTGCGTATGCCTTCTCGATCGAGTTGACCCGCGGTGTCGTCGTCGTCGGTTTGCCGACAGCGATGCTGCTGTCTCTGGTTGCCCACTGGATTGCTCGACAGGTGTTGCACACGCAGAGGCGGCGAGGTCGCTGCATGCAGCGGGTCGTGGTCGTCGGCATGGAGCGTTCGGTGGCCGAGCTCATTCGCACGATGCGACGCGAGCCGCACGCAGGGCTCGAGATCGCCGCCGTGTGCGTCGATCGGCCCCGTGGCGAGTCGGTAGAGGGCGTCCCGGTCCTCGGCGACAGTGATCATGTCCTTGATGTTCTGACCGAAGTGGGGGCAGACACTGTTGCCGTCACGGCGTGGTCCGACGTGTCACAGAACGACCTGCGCCGGCTGAGCTGGGACCTGGAGGGCTCAGGCGTCAGCCTGCTCGTTGCGCCGCGGCTCACCGACATCTCCGGGCCGCGCATCCACATCCGACCCGTCGCCGGGCTGCCGCTCCTCAACGTCGAGGAGCCGGAGTTCTCCGGCGTTCGACGGATCGTGAAGGGAGGTCTCGACCGGCTTCTGGCGTTTTCCGCCATCATTTTGCTGGCGCCGGTTCTCTTGGGCATCTCAGTGGCTGTCGCTTTCACTTCGCGGGGACCGATCCTCTTCCGTCAGGTTCGAATCGGGCGACACGGACGTCCATTTGTGATCCACAAGTTCCGCAGCATGTACGTCGATTCCGAAGTGCGTCAGGCCGACGTTGAACACCTCAACGAGTCGGACGGCACGTTGTTCAAGGTCCGTGATGATCCGCGCGTCACGCCGATCGGCCGCTATCTGAGGCGCTTCAGCCTCGATGAGCTCCCGCAGTTCGTTGACGTGTTGCTTGGCCGGATGTCGCTGGTGGGTCCGCGTCCGCCCTTGCCCACCGAGGTCGACCGCTACGCCTCACTGGTGCGGCGCCGGCTTGTGGTGAAACCGGGGATCACCGGCTTGTGGCAGGTGTCGGGCAGGTCTGATCTCTCGTGGGACGAATCGGTCCGGCTCGACCTGCTCTACGTCGAGAACTGGTCGTTGGCCCTTGACATCGCCATCATGCTCAAGACGATTCTTGCTGTCCTGCGGCGCCGGGGCGCCTACTAGGGGAGCCAGGCGGCCAGGGCCAGCAGTCCGGCGACGAACAGAGCCAGCACCAGACCGGCCGAAACGAGCCCCACCCGCGCGGTGGCGATCAGGTGCGGGTTCATCCGCCTCAGCCAACTCGGCGAAGACCGGCCGCCGCTGGATGGCTGAGTGGTCAGCTTCGAGCGATCAGCGCCGACGTCCGGCGCCCGATGCCGCCCTGTGGGACGCCTACTTGTCTGCTCGCGCTTCGGCGTCGCCGGCTCGCTCGGGCCGTGGGGCAACAACAACGGCACCTGCAGGACCGTCGCGACGGCGGCCTCGGGCAGGTCATCGTAGGAGCGTTGGGTGTCCTGTTCGGTCACAGTTCACCACCGTAGCGTCGTGGCCGGCGGCAGTAACCAGAAGCATCAGGGCAGTCCTAGGGTGGGCATCAGAGGGAAACCACCGGGGATGAGCAGAAGGTGAGACACACATGGGACCGCGCGAACCCGGTCGCCTCCTCGTGCTCACCGGCGGCATCGGATCTGGTAAGTCGAGTGTTGGTCGTCTCTTGGCCAGGTGCGGTGCCTTCCTCATCGATGCTGATCAGCTGGCTCGCGAAGTCGTCGAACCAGGCACGCCCGGCCTGGCCGCCATTGAAGCCTTGCTGGGGCCGGACGTGTTGGCCCCCGACGGATCGCTGGATCGACGTGCGATGGCCGAGCAGGTGTTCGCTGACTCCACGCTGTTGGCTCAGGTAGAGGCAATCATTCACCCACTGGTGCATCGGGCTGCGGTCGATGCCTTTGCCGCTGCGCCGAGTGAGACGACCATGATCTACGAGGTTCCGATTCCAGGGCCGAGTTCGTTCTCTGAGAGTCCGCTCGTCGTGGTGGTAGACGCTCCCGACGAGGCAAGGCGGGTCCGGCTGGCGGAAAGGGGACTCAGCGCAGACCAGATTTCGGCGCGCATGAGTCACCAGCCGACGCGGGCCCAGTGGCTGGCGTTGGGCGACCGGGTGATCGATAACTCCGGTACGCCGGGCGATCTGGCCAAGGTCGTGGCCGAGTTTTGGCGCGAGGTCACCGGGCAGGATCTGCCTGTCGGTGCCGACGGCTAGCGTGGACGCGTGCGCCCCTCTTCAGAGCTTCAGCGAACCGTCGCCCCTTTCGAGGTCATCTCCGACTTCGTGCCCAGCGGCGATCAGCCAGATGCCATCGCCGACCTCGAGGCACGAGTTCGGTCCGGCGAGCCCGATGTTGTGCTCCTGGGTGCCACGGGTACTGGCAAGTCCGCCACCACGGCTTGGTTGATCGAAAAGGTCCAGCGTCCCACGCTTGTCATGGCCCCAAACAAGACGCTCGCCGCGCAGCTTGCGAATGAGTTTCGTGATCTGCTGCCGAACAATGCCGTTGAGTACTTCGTGTCGTATTACGACTACTACCAACCCGAGGCCTACATTCCGCAGACTGACACCTACATCGAAAAAGACACCGCGATCAACGATGAGGTCGAGCGCCTTCGCTACTCAGCCACCAACAGCCTGCTGACCCGGCGCGACACGATCGTTGTGGCCACCGTGTCGGCCATCTACGGACTCGGCACTCCGCAGGAATACGTCGACCGGATGGTGCGCCTACGGGTCGGCGACTCAATCGATCGACAGAGCCTGCTTCGCCACCTGGTCGACGTTCAATACACCCGCAACGACCTCGCCTTCACGCGAGGCACCTTCCGAGTGCGCGGTGACACCGTCGAGGTGATCCCGGTGTACGAGCTCCACGCCGTCCGGATCGAGTTCTTCGGCGACGAGATCGAACGGCTGTCGACCCTGCATCCGCTCACCGGTGAGGTGATCACCGAAGACAACGAGATGTATGTGTTCCCTGCC
>JBDTTS010000186.1:0-5152 GCA_039930525.1 Actinomycetes bacterium
CTCAGGTTGCGAACACCCTGGTGGGAGCATCAATCTGGGGGAAGGTTGTGCCGAAGGGGGGATGATGAGCGCAGTAGTGGAGGCGCGAGACCTTCGGGTCTCGTTCGGGCCGGTGGTCGCCGTTGACGGCTTTGATCTCACCGTGCCAGCGAAGGCGACCCTCGCCCTCGTGGGCCGTAATGGCGCTGGCAAGTCGACGACGTTGAAGGTGCTCGCGGGGGTGCTGCCTCCCACCTCGGGGACGGTCTCGATCGCCGGGATTGATGCGCTGCGCCACCCCGATCGGGCTCGGGCACGGGTGGGGTACTGCCCCGATGTTGGCGGCCTGATCCCTCGGGCCACTCCGTGGGAGCACCTTCAACTTTCTGCAACGCTGCGCTCTATGGGCTCCGGGTGGGAGAAACGCGCCGAGGACCTGCTCGATCGATTTGACCTGCTGGGGGTCGCCGATCGAATCACCGCTGGCTTTTCCCACGGCATGGGCCGACGGATGTCAGTGCTCCTCGCCGCCTTTCATGAACCAGAGGTGCTGCTGCTCGACGAGCCCTTCGACGGAGTCGATCCGCTGGGCGTCGAGGCGACCATGGATGTGATCCGAGAGCTCCGGGCAATGGGCTCAGCGGTGTTGGTGTCGACTCATCTGCTTGAGCTAGCAGTCGAGGCGTGTGAGCAAGCCGTCGTCCTCCGCCGTGGCCAGGTAGTGGCCGCGGCCCCTGCCATCGAACTCACCGGCGCCTCTGGAGCAGCGCGATATCGATCACTCCTCACCTCATGAGTGGCTCCGAGAACATATCTGCGACCCGACAGCTGTTGGCTCTGCTTCGGCTCCGTTGGCGGATGATTCGTTCACAACCAATTCGTTGGGCCATCACGCTGCTGACGATCCTGCCAACAGCGCTGGTCGCAGCGGGGCTCTTGGGCATGCAGACCTTGCCCGATGACCAAACCTTCAACCTCGCGCTCGCGACTCCCACTTTCTATGTGGGGTTTCTCATCCTCGCGATCTTGGCCCCTCTAGTGTCTGGCGGCGGCTACGAGCTGTACCCCTCTGACCAGTTGGTGGCCTACCCCATCAGACCTGCGACCGCGTACCGCAGCACGTTGGTGCTGGCGCCGGTCAACCTTGCCTGGGTCATCAACGTCATTGCGCTGTTCGTGGTCACCGGCTTCGCCGCAGGAGACTTGGCGTGGATGCCGACCGCGCGATCTCTAACCACGGTGGCGGTCTTTATCTTGGCGGCGACGGTTTTCGGGCACACAGTTGGCTGGCTCGTGATGGGCTTTCGCCAGTCTCGAAGAGGCAGGCTGATCACCAACCTCGCGGGTGTCTTTGCCGTACTTGCGGGCTTTTGGATCTTCTGGACCGACCAGGTCATCACGCTGCTGGATAACTCCCCCACCACCCAGATTCTACTCGGAGCCTATTCCGGGTACAACGGCGAATACTCTTCTTGGCTCGTGGTCGTGGCCGTGCTTGTTGTGGCGATCGCTGTATTTATGCGGCTTGGCGACGCGGTGGCGGGCTGGGCACTTCGCCGGCCCGGCGACCACGCCGACCGCACGAGCTCGCGTTCCCTTCCTCGACGAAAGTGGTCGCGACACGTCACCTACGCGCTGCTCATGGTCGATCACGCAAGCGTCTGGCGATCTACACCGCTACGACGCGGAGTACTGGTCCTCGTCCTCGTTCCAGGGGTGATCTCCGCACTGGCGGGAATGACGTGGCAATCGCTCGTTCTGGTACCGGGCCTGATCGCGGCCGGCGCGGGCCTGCTCTTTGGCATCAACGCCTTCACCCTCGACTCGACCGGGTCCGTGTGGCTGTCCACCCTTCCCGGTTGGGTCTCGCCCGCATACCTGGCAAAGTCCCTGATCTTCTTCGAGGTGGCCCTGGCGGCTGTCCTCTCCGCGCTTATCGGGGGGTCGCTCCGAGCTCAACCGCCCAACGCCACTTCTGAAGTGACCGCTGCCATGATGTCTGCCCTGAGTTGCGCCGTTCTTGTCGTCGCACTGGGCATGCGGTCCTCGCTGCGTCA
The DNA here is from genome assembly GCA_039930525.1 of Actinomycetes bacterium. Lineage (GTDB taxonomy): Bacteria > Actinomycetota > Actinomycetes > JAHEKZ01 > JAHEKZ01 > JAHEKZ01. The sequence continues at coordinate 2,037 of JBDTTS010000186.1, forward strand.
TCCGCACCGCGCCGACCTCAAGGGTCCTCGCGACACCCCAGCGACCCCAGGTGTCATGGCGGCTCAGTCGATGAGATTCGCTCTCGTCACGACTTTTACCAGTCTGTACTTTGCCACGCTCGCCTTCTCAGGGGTCTGGTGGATACCCCTCCTTGGCGCGTTGCCGGTCCTGCTCTTGAGCGCATTGCACTGGTACCGAACAGGGCTCGCGTGGGCTCACCCTCACGTTCGCGCATCTGTGGTCATGACAGTGTCCAGCGGGTGACCAACCGGACTAGTCCCTTCTTACTAGGCATGTTTCGGACATGCTTAGGCGTAACGGACAGCGGTTCGTGACACGATGCCGTCACAGCGGCAGTAGTCGCGAGGGGAACTCGGGGGCTGAGGCATGGTGAATCGTGCGGTGCGACCGTCTCGGCGTGACCATGTCTTGAAAATTGTCCGCCTTGTTCCCTCAACCGTGGGCTCCACACTCCGATAGAAGGTCGTATGGGACGTCGAACTGTTTTGCTCATTGCTGCTCTGGTGGTCGCCGCGCTTGGCACGGTGCTCATCTTCGTCTACGTCAAGAACGCTGACGATCGTGCGCAGGCTGACGCCGCGCCGGTCAACGTGCTCGTGGCCACTCTGGATGTCGCTGCTGGCACAACTGCAGCTGACGCCTCGAACGCTGGCGCGTTTGAGATTCAAGAGGTCCCGACCTCGGCGGCAGCCGAGGGTGCGCTCACTGACACTGCAATCATCTCTGACCAGGTGGCGCTCGCGCCGATCTTCCCTGGGCAGCAGATCTTGGCGCAGATGTTCGGAGCACCTGGGTCTGAGACTGGACTCAACGTGCCCAAGGACAAGCTCGCAATCTCGGTCCAGCTCGGTGACCCCGAGCGAGTGGCTGGCTTTGTAGCGCCTGGTTCGGACGTCGCGATCTTCGCCACCGTTACCGCGACCGGATCCACCTCCGTCGGTGAAGCGACGCAGGTACTGCTGCCCAAGGTCGAGGTGATCGGAGTGGGTGCGACGACGCTCAGCACTCAGACCGTCACGACCGACACTGGCGAGCAAACCACCGAAGAGATTCCGCGCACGATCCTGACTCTCGCTGTCGTTCAGAAAGAGGCGCAGAAGGTCATCAACGCTCAGTCGGCTGGAAGCCTGTACTTCGGCCTCCTCGGCGATGAGGCAAAGGTCCGCACCGGATCGCCCACAACCTCGCAGAACCTGTTCCGCTGATGACTGCTCTCCTCGACTACGACGCCAGCACGGCCGAAACGCTGCGCTCGGCGCTCGGTGCCGACACCGTGGTTCTTCCCACGTTCGATGCATTAAAGCGGCATCTTGAAACCCATCTGGGCGAAGACGCCGTCGTAATCGGGTCGTCTGTCGACATCGAGAGTGCGCTGGCCCTGGCATCATCCATGCGAGTCAATCGACCCAGCATGGGCGTCGTCATGGTCCGTCGACGTGTTGACACCTCTGTACTCGCCGATGCTCTTCGCTCCGGAGTGCGTGAGGTCGTCGAGGAGCGCGACCTGCCTGGGATCAACGCAGCGGTTGCCCGTGTGAAGTCGTTGGCGCAGTCACTTCGAGAGACCGTTCCGGGCGCTGCTGCGCTTGGCGATGACGACGAGCACGGTCGACTCGTCACCGTCTTCTCTGCCAAAGGAGGCTGTGGCAAAACAACGTTGTCAACCAACCTTGCTGTGGCGCTCACCGAAGGTGGCCGCAACCGCGTCTGCCTGGTCGACCTCGACCTGTCGTTCGGTGACGTCGCGATTGCACTCCAGCTCTTTCCCGCTCACACCATCGTGGATGCTGTGGCGTTGGGTGACGGATTGGACGCCGAGGCCGTTGCCTCGTTGCTTACTCCACATGGCAACATCACCGGACTCTCCACCCTGGTGGCGCCGCTTGACCCAGGTTCCAACCGAGGGATCTCCGCTGAGCTCGTCCGGAAGATCCTCGAGATCCTTCGTTCAGAATTTGACTACGTCGTCGTTGACACACCGCCGGCATTCGACGAGCAAGTTCTCGAGGCGCTGGATCAGAGCGACCTCATTGCACTCATCGCCACGCTCGACATCCCGGCCCTGAAGAATCTCAAACTGACGCTTGAGACCCTCGACGAGATCAACTTCCCCCGTGAGAAGTGGGCGGTGGTCCTCAACCGTTCCGACTCCAAGGTCGGACTCGCCCTCAACGAGGTCGAGAAGACGTTGCGAGTTCCCATCTCGATTCAGATTCCGAGTTCTCGTGATGTACCGGCCGCCATCAACCGCGGCGTACCGATCATCTACGACAACCCCAAGCACCCGGTCAGCGTGGCGATCCGCCAGTTCGCTGAAAAGTACGTTCTAACTGGCCACCATTCTGAAAGCTCGATCCCGCCTGAGCTCCGTAGCGACCGCCGCGGTCTCCTTCGCAGGAAGGCCAAGACCTCATGAGCCTGGCAGACCGCCTCGCAGAAGCACGTCGCCAGAAGGCGCCGACTGCTCCAGTTGACGCTGACGACACGCTCACCGGAAGGCCATCGACCAAACGTAAGTCGACCGACCCCTTCGGCGACCTCAAGCGCCAGGTGCACCAAGCGCTGCTCGATAACTTGGGCCCAAAACTCTACGACTCGCGGCAGACGCAGAGCGAACTTGAGCAGAAGGTTCGACAGACGCTGCAAGAGGTGCTCAGCCAGGAGGACACTCCCCTCACCACATCCGACCGCGCACGGATTGCCCAAGAGATCGCCGACGACATCTTGGGATACGGGCCCCTTGAGCCCTATCTCCGCGACCCTGACATCACCGAGGTCATGGTCAACGGCGCCAACGACATCTGGATCGAGCGCGCAGGGCGCATCTACAAGACCGAAGGTGAGTTCGCCGACGAAAGCCATCTGCGGCGCACCATCGAGAAGATCGTTGCCAGAGTTGGCCGCCGGGTCGACGAGTCGAGTCCAATGGTCGATGCGCGTCTGCCTGACGGCAGCCGCGTCAACGCGGTGGTCCCGCCACTTGCCCTCGACGGTTCGCTCCTCACCATTCGAAAGTTCGCCGCTGACCCGTACCGCATTGAAGACCTGATCGGCTTCGGTACGGTCACGCGCACGGTGGCTGACTTCTTGGACG
>JBDTTS010000187.1:0-5114 GCA_039930525.1 Actinomycetes bacterium
GACCTTGGCTTTCGACTTGCCGAAGTTCATGACACGCGATCCGCCACCTTGCATTTGCGTCATGAAGAAGAAGAGCAGGCCGAGGATCAAGATGATCGGCCCGAACGTGAAGAGCAGCGTGACGAGCCAGCCTTGCGCGGGAACCTCTGAGACCTGCCCGTCCGGCGGCGGCACCTCCTGCACCAGGTCGGAGAGCAGCTGCCCTTGCTGGACGATGTAGTTGGCCTTGATCTTGCCGCCGCCCACTAGGTCGACCCGAACTTCTTGGTCGCGGTCGATGAGGGTGACCTTGGTGGCTTCGCCGTCTTGGATCGCAGAGATGACGGTCGATGTGTCCTTCTTCTCGTAGCCGCCTGAGGCCGTCATCACCTGGGCCAGGACGAGAGCGAGCATGACAACAACGACGATCCAGAAGATCGGCCCACGGATGATGCGTTTGATGTTCATGGCGAGGGCGTAGACGCCCTGGACCTCCTACTACGGTGAAGACCTGGAGATTCGACGGTACACCGCCAGCCGGACGACTGCGCCCAGAGGAACCGTATGTGGCCCAGCGTTCGCCGCCAGCGATCATCCACCAGGGCGGTAGACGTGGCGAGCCAGGCTGCCGACGAACGGCAATGACCGGTACTTCTCGGCATAGTCGAGGCCGTATCCGACGACAAACTCAGGCGGGATGTCGAACCCCACGTACTTCACGGGGGGTGGGCTGCTCTTTCCGCTTGCCGCTTGAGCTCCTGGCTTTCGCAGCAAGGTACACACCTCGAGCGATGCTGGGCCGCGGGACGACAAGTTGCGTAGCAGCCACGACAGAGTAAGGCCCGAGTCGACGATGTCTTCGACGACCAGCACGTGGCGGTCGGTGAGGTCGGCGTCCAGGTCTTTGATGATTCGCACCACGCCGCTGGACCGGGTGCCCGATCCGTATGACGACACCGCCATCCAGTCCATCTCGACGCTGGTGTGCAGGGCTCGGGCCAGATCGGCCATGACCATCACCGCGCCCTTCAGAACTCCGACCAGGAGCACCTCTTTGCCCGCGTAGTCCTGGTCGATCTCAGCCGCCAGCTCGCGCAGTCGGCTCTGAATCTGATCAGCGTCGATCAGGACGGCCGCGAGGTCATCACCTATGTCGCCAGCGTCCACAGCGGGTCTTCCTCCTACGGAGACTCAGCCGCAGCCTGCGGCGCGAGTTGGAGCCTGCCACAGTCGCGGACCGCACGAACACCGCCGGGTAGGTGCACCGGCCCTTGACCACGCCAGTGAGACACCAAGGAATCGAGGTCGGAAAGGTGAGTGGCCCTCAGATCGCCCCCGGGGACGCCGCTCTGCAGGGCCTCAGCCCGCAACACCCGCCTGCGCACCGCAGCGGGAACCGTCGCCAGCTCAGCGGCATCGAGAGCTGCCGAACCGTCGGCGCCGACACAGCGCACCTCCTGGCGTACCTCCGCTGCCCACTGCTCGAGTGCGGAGTCGTCTTCGCGTACCAAGCGTGCGGTGCGGGCGAGCGCCGCACCCACGCCAGGGCCGAGTTCGCGTTCGAGAACAGGCAGAACCTGCTGCCGGACGCGAACCCGCGAGTATTTCTCGTCGTCGTTGTGGGGGTCGTCCCAGACCGCGAGGTCTTCGGCGTCACAGGCAGACCGGGTCGTTGCCCGGTCGATAGCGAGCAGCGGCCGGCGAAGGAGTCCACGGCTCGATGGCATGCCACTGATCGAGCGGGCGCCCGATCCTCGCGCCAGCCCCAGCAGCACCGATTCGGCTTGGTCATCACGGGTGTGCCCCAGCAGAACAGCCACGGCATCGAGCTCGGCGGCCACGCCGTCGATAGCCTCGTAGCGCGCGTCTCTCGCGGCCGCCTCGGGCCCTCCCGCTGAGCCGACGTCGACCGCACGAACGATCACCTGGGCGAACCCGATGTCGGTCAAGCGGCGCGAGACCTCGTCGGCCACTCGGCCAGAGTCTGGCTGCAACTGGTGGTCGATCAAGACAGCGCAACACTCCCAGGGGGCGGCGCGGGCCTCGAAGGCAGTCGCCGCGGCGAGGGCCATGGAGTCGGCGCCACCACTCACCGCCACGAGAACAGTCGAACCGGCCGGGACGTCGGCCAGCACCTCGCGCACCGCGAGTCGCACCCGCGCGACGGCCGGGTGCGGCCCTGTCATGGGGTGGCCGCTACTCGGGCGATCCACTGAGCTGGGGCGTGCAGCTCTTCGCGAGTGGGCAGCTGCTCGGGTGACTCCCACACCTTGTTGAAACCGCCTATGCCCACCTCGTCGACGACCACACGCACGAAAGCGGCTCCATCTCGGTACTGGGCCAGTTTGGACTCCATGCCGAGCAGTCTGCGGACGAATGCCTCAGTGGCCTTGGGATTTGAACGACGCTCGGTCATCCGGTCGCGAAGGACGTCGACTGTGGGGATTACATCTGGGCCGACGGCGTCCATCATGACGTCGGCGTGTCCCTCAAGGAGCGACATAACCGCCGTCAGCCGGCCGAAAAGCTGTTGGTCGTCCTCGGACATCGTCTGCTCGAGGGCCTTCGCGACATCGAGGCCGCGGAGGGCACCGATCACCGCGGCGAACACCTGCCGCAGACGGTTGCCCAAGTCGCCGGAGTCACCGGCCAAACCGTCGAGCGACGACAGAATCTGGGCGCGCAACCACGGGCCGAGCCAGGGAACCGCGGTGAACTGCACCCGGTGGGTCTCCTCATGCAGGCACACCCACAGCCTGAAGTCGGACGCGTTGACGCCGATGCGCTGCTCGACGTCGACGATATTGGGCGCCACGAGCAGCAGCTGAGGTTCGGCGTCGGGGGCGGTGAAGAGTTCGTACTGCCCGAGTACCCGCGATGACAAGAACCCGAGCGCCGCGCCAATCTCAGCGCCAGCAACTCTCGAACCGATCGCGCCAACCGCAGTGTCGCGGCGCAGCTTCTGCGTCAACGGTTCGAGCACTGTGGCGAACGCCGCAGCATTGGCGTCTACCCACCGTGAGCGGTCGACGACGCGGACGGCGTCGGGGGCAGGATCGGCTCGCAAACCCGTGAGGTCGGCCACCACGTCAACGGCGACTCCCGCTCCGAGACGAAGTTCTTCGACCGCCTGTCGAGCGCCTTCGCGGCCAATGGTCGGACCACGTCCGCCGACGCGGCGCGCCACGGTTTGCGCTAGACCCCAATCGACCACGGACAACTCGCTCATCGGTCTACCGTACGTGGCGAGGTCATAGCCGCTTCGGGCAAGTGGCCAACGCAGCTGCGGCGTCGTCCAGCGCCTTGCGGGCGGCGTCGGTGTCGGCCACCTCGTCGGCGACGAATGCGAAGGCCACCAGATCGCCGTCGCAGGTGGTCACGACCCCCGCCTCAGCCGAAATCCCCGTGAGAGTGCCAGTCTTGGCGCGCACAACACCCGCCCCCTCAGCGGCCGGGCCAGCGCTGAAGCGCTCGGCCAGCGTTCCGTTGAAGCCGGCGACGGACAGGCCGGACAGAATTGGGGCCAGCTCGGGCTCGATGCTGGCGGCGTGCAGGGCAGCCACGAGTGATGACGCTGGAATCGTGTCATCGCGTGCCAAGCCACTGGCGTCGTTGATCTCAGCGTTGCCGAGGTTGACGTCGCGCTTGGCCCCAGCCTGCTTGAGCGCGGTGGATACGCCGGCAAAACTGCCCGGCTCGCCCTGTGCCACGGCCGCCATTCGTCCCAAGGCTTCGGCCAACTGGTTGTCACTGTCACGCAACATGCGCTCGACCAGGTCCGCCATCGGCGGCGAAGAAACCGTGGCAAGTGGCTGAACATCTGGCGCCTTGGCTTTTGCCAGCTTGCCGCGAACGGTGATTCCCGCAGCACTCAGCTGCTCAGCGAACTGCTCAGCGGCGCCCACGGCCGGATCGGAGAGAAGGGCGGTGCCGTCGGTGCTCGCTCGTCCCTGATCGACCATCAAGGCCGTCACGGGTGCGATAACGCCTGACGAGACGTACGTGGGTTCCCACGAGCGAGCCTCAGCGGGGCCGCTGAACAAGGTGGAGTCGTAGGCCAGACGGACTGTGCTGACGCCATCTTGGCGCAGCGCTCGCACTGTGGACCGGGTCAGGGTGGCCAGGGAGGCTGTCGACTGGCCCTTCACCGGCTCGGTCGTCAGCGTGGCATCACCACCCCCGACCAGCACCAGTCGAGAGGCCTTCGCGTCCCAAACAGCGGCGGTCTCCAGCCGTCCTTGCGGCGAGTAGCCGTCAAGGGCCGCGGTGGCCGTCCACAACTTGATGGTGGACGCGGGCGTTGCGAGCTCGTCGGCATCGATCTCGAGCCACGGGCTTGACGGTTCGGCGAGCGGGGCAACCAAAGCGTGCACAGACGGCCCAAGTGCCTCGGCGTCCAGTGCGCGCTCGACCTGCCGTACACGCGGCCGATCAGGTGGCGCTGGCAGCGGTTCGACCGCGGGCGGCAGGGCCAGTTCGGCGTCAGGCAGCACGGGGAGGACGAGGGGTGGCGGCACAACCAGGTCTTCGGAACCAGACGAGTCGTCGAAGATCACGCCAGTTGTGTCGAGAACAATCACACCAAAGGTGACAACTGAGAGTGCCCCGATCACCCACCACCGCGCTCGCGGCATCTCGACCCCCTCGCGGTGGCTGGCTCGGGCGTACGGGAGACTGAACGGCACGCGAAAGCGACCTTAAGCCACTGCACCAACCATCTGAAGAAGGGACCGTCGTGGAGTTCGACGTCTTCATCGAGATCCCGCAGGGACACCGGAACAAGTACGAACTCGACAAGGAGACCGGCCGGATCCGCCTCGACCGGATGCTCTTCACCTCGACGCGGTACCCCTCCGACTATGGGTTCATCGAGAACACGCTCGGCCTCGATGGAGACCCCCTCGATGCACTCGTCCTGCTCGACGAGCCCACCTTCCCTGGCTGCATGATTCTCTGCCGCGCCATCGGGATGTTCCGCATGACCGACGAGGCCGGCGGCGACGACAAGGTCATCTGTGTGCCAGCGCACGACCCGCGCAAGGAGCACCTGCGCGACATCCACCACATGCCAGAGTTCGACCGGCTCGAGATCCAACACTTCTTCGAGGTCTACAAAGAGCTCGAGCCAGGAAAGT
>JBDTTS010000188.1:0-5109 GCA_039930525.1 Actinomycetes bacterium
GGCCGACGCTGCAGGCAAGTTTGTCGACGACTTCGTGGCGGCCTGGGACAAGGTCATGAACCTCGACCGCTTCGACCTTCGGTAACGCGTCGACAGTGGTTCCTGTGAAGGGCATGGTCCATGCGGATCGTGCCCTTCACCACGTTCGGTCTCGGCTCGAGCGCCAACCAGCGATGTTGAAGTGATCGTTGCTGCTCTGGCACCACAAGCCGCTGGATCCAGTTCGCCGAAGGCGATCTGCTTCATCTCGCTCAGCGCTGACGTTGCGAGACCTCGACCGTTCATGGCCTGAGCCACCCAGTAGCCAACGCTGCACGACTGGAACGGACCACGCACGATTCCGTTCAGGGTGATGCGCCCGACCATCACACCACCGTCGTCGCAGATGGCGTAGACAAGCGCACTCCCCTGCTCCTGCAGCTCAAGGGCCGCTTCGACCGCATGGCGCTGGCCGGCGATCGTGTAGTACGACTCGGGGAAGACGGGGTCCCACCTCGCCATGAATGATCGGTTGGCGATCACCAACTCGGTCAGCACCTCGACGTCGTCTACTGAGATCGGCCGAATCGTGTTCATGACTGCCCAATCGCCTCTTGCAGACCTGCTTGCGCCGAGGACCCCCCTGCTCCGAGGGGGGACGCAGAGCAGGGGGGTCGCTTTCGGGGGCTAGTGCCCACTGGAAGACAATCAGAGTTCGCGACTCGCAGGGCGCATTTGGCACAACTTTCTCCGGGCTTTTTATCACCGCGGTTCAGACGCTCGGCCGTCCCCAATAGTCCCGCAACCTTTCCCATGATCGGCGTCCGTAGCGGATCATGACGAGATTGTCATCGAACGTAAGTGCCCACGCCGTCCACGTCACGCCCGTCACCCACGCCCAAGCCACTGCCCGACCTTCGGTGACACCCACGTCGGTGCCATACGCACCCACCAACCGCTGAGCGCCTTCTCGGGCGAGTTCGGCTTCCCAGATGACCTGACCAAGCTCCCGGGCTGGATCGGCGCCAGCCGCATACTCAAAGTCGATAAGCCGCAACCCCACCGGCGTCGCCAAGAGATTCGCCACGACATCAAGATGGGCGGGCACGCAGAGGGACGATTCTGAGTCCAACGACTCCTCGATACGGTCCGCCTCTCGGGCTGCGCCGCGAAGCCCGTCGGGGAGTTGCTCGGCACCGATAGCGGACACGTACGCGTCTCGAGAATCGGCCAGTGTCGACAACGGAAGTAGCAGATCGCACGAATGCAACCGTCGAAGTAGACCGGCGAGCTCGTCCAGGCGATCGGGTCTGCTCAGTTCCAACGGCGTCACGTGCCCACCCGGTAGATATTCGGTGGCAATCCAGCACTCGGCGCCGGCGACGACCACCGGACCGACGGCCACATCTGCGGCTGCTCGCGCGGCCTGCTCTTCTGCCTCAGATGCTTGACGCACGACCAGCTCAGGGCCTTCGGCGCGCCGCACCAACCACGATCCCCTGCCCAGCCCCGCCAGTGGTGTCCAGTTCGCGTCCGTCGCTCGAGGCATCGCAGCCACCAGTGCTGCCGGTACCTCCTCTGGCTTCACCGAGCCGCCGAGCCCGCAGCCGACAGCAGGGGCCGGACGAAGCGCGCAACGAGCGCCGGGTCTTCCATCTGCGCGACGTGTCCAGCGCCCGGCAGCGTGATGATCTGAGCGTGCGTCATGTGCCTGGCCACCCGCCGGCTACGGCGGGGATCGACAAGCCGGTCGCGGCCCCCGTAGATCACCAGGGTCGGACAGCGAATCTGACTCGCGCTACCCCACAAGCCAGCAGGGCCAGGATCGATGAACGACCTGAGCAGACCGCGTGCCGCGCCAGACAGGGCATCTCCAGCATGCGGCAAGGCACCCCTGCGTTGCACCTCTGACACCGCCTCGTCGCGGCGCGTCTGCGTAAAGGCAGTGGCATCGCCGTAGTTGAGCGCCACCATGCCCTGCACTTGGCGTTCGGCTGGCACTCGGGCCATCCGCCCGACCAGTTGGCGTCCGATTCCTGGCAACGCCACGACGGGGACGCCCAAGGTGCCGCGCCGCGGCCGAAGGTCGGGCATGGCTGGCGAGATCAACGTCAGTGTCGCGATGAGATCGGGTCGCGCCGCGGCCAGCAGGACGGCGATCGCGCCTCCCATCGAGTTTCCGAACAGGTGGATGCGTTCGCCGCGGTCGGCGTGGAGCCGTTCCACCATCGTCGAAAGCACCTCAACGTCCGCCGTCAGCGAATAATCACGGTCGGGAGGAGGTGGCGACCAGCCGAAACCGGGAAGGTCGGGAGCCCACCCCTCGACGTCGTCGACCAGTTCTGCCATCAGGTCGGTCCAGTTGGTGGCTTGGCCCCCGAGGCCGTGCACCATCAGCGCCGGAGCGACGTCTCGCCGGCTCTCAGCAGAGGACGTTCTGACAAAGAGAGTTCGATCGCCTAGCGACCACTCAGTGCCTGGCCAGTGAGGTGCGTTCACGCCGGATGAAGCAACGACTCGAGGCGGCGGTTCAAGGCGTCCAACGTGGCGCGAATGACCGCCTGTCGAACATCCTCGCGGACAACTGAAACACCCGTCAGCCGTTCGGAGCCCAGCTTGGTGAGCATCGACACCACGACAACCACCGCGCGGTCGGGTCCGAGCTGGTTGATCTCGAGCTGCTCGAGCTCGAAGCGCGCAGCAGTTCCGACGACCTCTTCGAGCGCTCGCAGAGTTGCCGTCGCTACGGATCGGTGAACGCTCGACGGCGTCGCGGCAGCCGATGACTCGCCGACATAGGCATTGCCGAGCCAACTCAGCGACACAGAAGTGGTGACCCCAAGGCCCGCCGACACCAGTTGCATCCGCTGGATCAAAATTCTGGGTGGCCGGGTGGACTCGACGAGAGCTTGCGTGAGGTCGTCGTCGATGCTGATCGGCGCTTCGCCTGACTGATACTCGGGCACAGCCGTAAGAGTCGGACGCGACAACTCGTCGAGGGTCGGTACGAAGGCCGCTGGCGGCTCATCAACGGCGGTAGCCAGTGGTGCCGCCGGCGCAGGCGTCGACCCAAGGGGGACACCACCTGCGGTCTGCGGAGCGGGCTCGAGATCTTCGAAAGGAACTGACTCCTCGACGACCTGCACCCGGCCAGCGTCGACCGCTAGCCCGAACTGCTCACGGAGGACCCGGTTCACACTGGTAGCCACCGCGATCTCGTCAGCCCCAGCAGCGAGTTGTAGGCGAAGGGTTCCCGCTCCCTCTGGCCGCCCGTCTGCCTCAAGGTCGGCCTCGGCCACACCTGGGACGGCGCGGAGCGCGTCCAACAGCGTCGCCTCGGTGGTCACCACTGCATCCCTTCATCGGCACCCGCCGACGCTGTCGGCAGGCAGGGCAGGTTGCCCCCATCTTGTCATCGGCAGGTCTGATCTGGTCCTCAACTGGCATTACTGGGGAGTAGGCTCCGTCGCCATGGCCGGATCAGGAGACCCACCGCCAGCCTCAGACGACGCCTCACCCCCCGTTCGGGCGCGATTAAGCCGCGATCAACGACGCGGCCAGCTGCTCGACGCTGCCCGCGAGGTGTTCGTGGTGTCGGGGTACCACTCAGCGGCCATGGACGAGATCGCCCTTCGAGCTGGTATCAGCAAACCCATCCTCTATCAGCATTTCCCGGGCAAGCTCGAGCTCTACCTCGCCCTGCTGGATGCCGGTACCGAGTCACTGGAAGCCGCCGTTCGAGCCGCGCTGGCGTCCACCGACGACAACCACGAGCGCGTGAACGCGACCATTCGCGCCTACTTCGCTTTCATGTCTGATCCGGACAGCACGTTTCGCCTGGTCTTCGAGTCAGACCTGACCGGCGAACCGGCCGTCCGTGATCGCGTCGATTCGATGATGCAGACATGCACTCTCGCCGTAAGTGAGCTGATCGCTGAAGACACCCTCTTAGAACACGAGGCGGCCTTGCTGCTCGCGGCTGGACTCACCGGCGCCGCCCAAGTGGCAGCTCGATGGTGGCTCACCCAGGACGGCGTGCTCAGCCGTGGCACCGCCGAGACGCTGGTCGCCGCTTTGGCCTGGCGGGGAATCAGCGGGTTCCCTCGCGCCGACGAAGTCGTCGTCGACTAGCCTGACGCAGCGGGCACGTGCCCACCAGACGAATGCGGAGGTCACGATGGAGGTCAAGGTCGGGGTGAAGGGTGTCGCCCGAGAGCTGGTCATCGAGACCGAGCTGACACCTGACGACGTCTCATCTCTTGTGCAGGCCTGCGCCAGCGACCCTGCCACGCTGTTCGACCTCACCGACGCACGTGGACGCCGAGTGCTGATCCCCGCAGACAAGCTGGCCTACGTCGAGATTGGCGAGCAGGAGACGCGTCGCGTCGGATTCGGCGCCATGTAGCAGCTGGCTACGCAGCCAGACCCAGCGCAGCCATTCGTTTGGTGTGCTGCTCGGTGATCCGGGTGAACATCCGGCCGAGTTCGACCAGGTCCATGCCACCTCCGGAGCCGCCGGCGAGCAAACCAGCGAGAGCATCTCGTTCGGCGGCTACTCGCTGAGCCTGGCTGAGCGCCTCACCCATCAGCCGGCGACCCCAGAGCGCCAGCCGCCCGGCCACCCTCGGGTCGACGTCGATGGCCGAGCGGACGCGGCTCACCACAAAGGCGGAGTGACCGGTGTCGGCAAAAACTGCAAGGACCAGAGCTTGATTCTCGTCGTCGAGCAGGATGGAGATCTCGCGGTAAAAGTCTGCAGCGATGCCATCGCCGACATAGGCCTTGACCAATCCTTCCAGCCAGTCGGCCGGAGCCGTCGAGGCGTGAAAGGCATCAAGCGGTGCGACGAACGGGCGCATCGCGTCTTCCGCAGAGACGCCGAGGTCGATGAGCTTGGTCCGCAGCTGCTGGAAGTGCCCGAACTCAGCGCACGCCATGGCCGCGACTTCGGCTTTGTCGTCCAGACTCGGAGCGAGGGCGGCATCGGCACAGAGTCGTTCGAAAGCAGAGAGCTCGCCGTAGGCGAGGACTCCCAGGAGGTCAATCACGGCAGCGTCATAGGCGTCATCAGGCATGGCCGAAGGGTATCGAGTGGGCGGGCGGTAGGCTGAGGGCCGTCATCGACCTGCA
>JBDTTS010000189.1:0-5096 GCA_039930525.1 Actinomycetes bacterium
CCGGGCGCGGTCTTTGGCGCTCCCTACCCTGCATACGGTCTACGAGCGGGTCGGGTTCTTGGCCCCGCGCCTCTGATGGGGTCGGGTGCCGCATCGCTGACTGTGGGGGTGGCCATCACGGTTCCGGACCCCTGGGGCGAAGAGCTTCAAGAGTTGCGAGCCTCATTCGGTGACCGGTTGGCGTGGACAGTTCCGACCCATATCACCCTGCTGCCTCCTACGCAGGTGTCGAGCCACCGTCTGAGCGTGGTGGATGATCACCTTCGCCAACTCGTCCAGACGACGGAGGGGTTCGAGGTGACGCTCGCGGGAACTGACACCTTCCGGCCGGTCTCTCAGACCTCCTTTGTCGCGGTGACCGAAGGTGCCGAGCGGTGCGCGCAACTCGCTGATCGCGTGCGCAGCGGGCCTCTACGACGTTCGTTGCTTTTTCCCTACCATCCCCACGTCACCATTGCCGTTGAGCTGGCTGATGAGGCGCATGATGTGGCTGAACGTCGACTGGCGGAGTTTGCGCTGCGATTCGATGTTTCCCAGATTGAACGCTATGAACTGGCCGAGCACGGCGTGTGGGAGTCGGTCCGAGAGTTCGGCCTTGCCGGTCGCCATGGTTGACCGCATCGCTCGCCTGCGAGCGTGGGCCGAGCAGTTCGGCTTCGTCGCGCGCCACCTTCAGGCGCTCGATCGAGCAAACGGGCTGCGCTTTACCCGGTGGGCGGCCGGTATTGCGCTCTTTGGCTATCTGGCTCTCTTCCCATTGGCAGTCCTTTCCTTCATCGCCTTCGGCTTCGTTTTGTCGCACTTTCCCGAGATTCGCGCCGATGTCGACAAGTTCCTCAAGGACGCCCTGCCGTTGCTGTTCAACCCGCAGGGCAAAGATCAACCTGTCAACGTCCAAGAGGTCGCCAATGTCACCAAGAGCGCCGGCGTCATCAGCGTGATCGGTCTGCTGATCGCTGGATTGGGTTGGGTTGACTCGACGATGGAGGGCGTTCGACGCATGCAGGGGGCCATGCGTCGTCCCCGCAACTGGGTCCTTCTGCGGTTTCAGGACACGGGGGCCCTGCTGCTGATGGGCACCGTCCTGTTGGCAGCTTTGGTGGGTGCCGTCATCCTCGAGACTTTCGGTGCATCCGCACTCAACTGGCTGGGTCTCGATGGCGAGGCCAGTTGGGTGGTGGAGCTGAGTGCCATCGTGATTCTTGGAATTCTGGTCTGGATCGTGGTCGTGGCTCTCTATGGCCTGGCGTGGTGGAACCGCCCATACCGTCGCTGGCGCACCGCCATGCTGGCGGCGCTCTATACGACAGTTGCGATGGTCCTACTCACCCAGCTCTCGTTCCTGGTGGTCGGCAAGACGCTTTCCAACCCGGTCTACGGTGCCCTCGCGGTGGCTGCTGCGCTGCTGGTGTTTCTCTACACCGCCGCTGCGGTCGTCTTGTATTTCGCGAGTTGGCTGGCGGTCTGCGAAGGGGCCCCAGCAACGCAAGAGCAGATTGCGTATTTGGATCGGCTCAAGGGCGGTCCGGTGGAATTGCCGGTGGCGAAGGACAATGCGGTGGCCAAGGGCGAAGTCGGGATCGACTAGGAATGGTGGTCTAGGTGCGCCGGCGCCGCAGCCATACGCCGCCGATCAGCAAGCCCAGCGCGCCTGTGACACCAAGCGCCGTCACCGCGCCGAAAGTCCCATGACTGTCGAAGGCGTCGGCACTTAGGCCCGCGGCCTGCGGGGCGGCTGTGGTGGCCACCGAAGACGGGTGCTTAGGCTCTTCGATCCCAGCCTCCAGGGAGCCCACCGGCGTCACCTTGTCTGCGTGGGCGAATCCCCAAGTGAACAACCGTTCGGCGGACACATCCGTAGGATCGACCAGACCCATCAGCGCGACAATGAGCGTGCGACCGCCCCGCTTGACGGCCGCGACAAAGGTGCGCCCAGCCAGCGTCGTGTACCCGGTCTTCACACCCAGGATGCCGCGGTAGCCGTCCAACAGCAGTGGGTTCTGGTTATAGATCATGTAGGTCGCGCGACGCTTGTCGCGCTTGGGTTCTTGAGCAGGAAACGTGGTAGAAACCGTCGACACGTACCGCCGGAAGTCGCGGTCCTGCAGGCCAGCCCTGGCGAAAATGGCCATGTCGAACGCGGATGAGACTTGACCCTTTGCATCGAGGCCTGTGACGTTCCTCGCAACGGTGTCGACGGCACCGAGGTCAACAGCGTGCTCGTTCATCGCGCGGACGGTCGCGCGTTTGCCCCCGGCGGCTGACGCTAGCGCCTCGGCGGCGTCATTGCCGCTGGGCAGCAGGAGTCCGTAGAACAGCTGATCGATGGTGTAGTGGGAGCCTGGGACGATGCCGACCGCGCTTCCGACGGTGTTGGCGTCTTCCCAGCGCACTCGGTACTCCGCATGGAGGTCGAGGCGGGGGAGCAAGGTGATGGCGGTCAGTGTCTTGAGGGTGCTCGCCGGTCGAAGTTGGCCGTGGCCGTTCTTCGCAGCCAGGACTTCGCCGGTGTCAGCGTCGACGACGATCCAGGAAGCGGCTCGTACCTTCGGCGGTTGTCGACCGTCGACCACCACCCCTGAGCGATTCAGGGGGTCGCTGGACGCCACAGCGGTGGTTGCCGGCAGCCAGGTGGCAACGGCCAAGACCGCAGCAGCTGCCGCTGTCGCTACGGCTGGTGTGACCAAGGGAACAGTACGCATGACCCGCACGAGGTTACCGTCAATCAGCGGTGATCAAACCCGCCGGGAGATCAGGGCGCGCTTGACTTCTTGGATGGCCTGGGTGATCTCAATCCCACGTGGGCACGCCTCGGTGCAATTGAACGTAGTGCGGCACCGCCAGACGCCCTCGCGGTCATTCAAGATGTCAAGGCGCTGCGCGGCGCCCTCATCGCGGCTGTCGAAGATGAATCGGTGCGCTCCAACGATCGCTGCCGGCCCGAAATACTGGCCATCGGTCCAGAAGACCGGACAAGAGGTGGTGCACGCGGCGCAGAGGATGCACTTGGTGGTGTCGTCGAACCGCTCGCGGTCGTGCTGGCTCTGCAGCCGTTCGCGGGTGGGCTCGTGGCCTTCGGTGATGAGGAAGGGCTGGACGTCACGGTAGGCCTGGAAGAACGGCTCCATGTCGACGATCAGGTCTTTCTCGAGGGGGAGCCCCTTGATCGCCTCGATGGTGATGGCGGCGTCCATGTTGAGGTCTTTGATGAGGGTCTTGCAGGCGAGCCGATTGCGACCGTTGATTCGCATGGCGTCAGACCCACAGATGCCATGCGCGCATGAGCGGCGGTAAGTGAGGGTGCCATCCTGCTCGGCCTTGATCTTGCCGAGGGCATCGAGGATCCGGTCAGTGGGCAGAATCTCAACCGGGTAGTCGTGCCACGCGGGCTCGGTATCGCCCGCCTCAGGGTTGAAGCGCCGGATGCGCAGGGTGACGATTCGGCGCTGCAGCCCCGTTCCGCCCGACGGTGCGTGGTCGACGGGGTGGTCAATCGTTGCGGTCATCAGTACTTACGCTCCATCGGCTGGTAGCGGGTGACAGTCACCGGTTTGTAGTCAAGTCGGATTTCTTCGTTGCCTTCGGCGTCGACCTCGCGGTACGCCATGGTGTGGCGCATAAAGTTGACGTCGTCGCGATTCGGGTAATCCTCACGAAAGTGGCCACCGCGCGACTCGTTGCGCGCGCGGGCTGAGACGACGACAACTTCGGCTAGGTCGAGCAAGAAGCCCAGCTCAACGGCTTCGAGCACATCGGTGTTGTAACGCAGGCCCTTGTCTTGAACGGTGACCTCAAGGTATCGACGCTTGAGCTCGGCGACGTCGACCTCGGCCTGCTTGAGAGTGGTGTCTGTGCGGTAGACCGATGCGTTGTCATCCATGGTCTGCTGCAGTTCCGTTCTGATCGCTCCCGTGCGTTCGCCGCCGGTGCCGTTGAGGAGGCGATCGACGAGGCCCCGGACGCCTGCCTCTGGCTGCCCGGGGAGCTCGACGAAGTGTGCCGTCTCTGCGTAGTCGGCCGCCGCTAGACCTGCGCGGCGCCCAAAGACGTTGATGTCGAGAAGCGAGTTGGTGCCCAGGCGGTTCGCTCCATGAACCGACACGCACGCGGCCTCTCCGGCTGCGTACAGGCCAGGAACAACGTGCTGGTTGTTGCGAAGGGCCCGGCCGTCGATGTCGGTGGGGATACCACCCATGGCGTAGTGCGCCGTGGGATAGATGGGAACCGGCTCGCTCACCGGGTCGATACCAAGGTAGGTGCGGCTGAACTCGGTGATGTCGGGAAGCTTCGCTTCGAGCTGCTCAGCAGGGATGTGAGTGAGGTCGAGCAGCACGTACTCCTTGTTCGGACCGCAGCCGCGTCCCTGCCTTACCTCGGTGTAGATGGCGCGGCTCACCATGTCGCGCGGTGCGAGATCCTTGATGGTCGGGGCATAGCGCTCCATGAAACGCTCACCGTCGTCGTTGCGAAGGACGCCGCCCTCGCCACGAGCACCCTCGGTGAGCAGAATCCCGAGCCCGGCCAAGCCGGTGGGGTGGAACTGATAGAACTCCATGTCTTCGAGAGGAAGTCCGCGACGCCACACAACGCCCATGCCATCGCCGGTCAGAGACAGTGCGTTGGACGTGGTCTTGAAGACGCGTCCGAAGCCACCGGTGGCGAACACCACCGATTTCGCCTGAAAGACATGCAACTCACCGGTGGACAGTTCGTAGGCGACGACGCCCGAGATCTCACCCTCAGTCATCAACAAGTCGAGCACATAGAACTCGTTGTAGAACTCGACGTTTTGTTTGATGCACTGCTGGTAGAGCGTCTGCAGAATCATGTGTCCAGTGCGGTCGGCTGCATAGCAAGCGCGGCGAACGGCGGCTTCACCGTGGTTGCGTGTGTGGCCACCGAATCGGCGCTGGTCGATCCGACCCTCTGGCGTCCTTGAGAAGGGGAGCCCCATCTTCTCAAGATCGAGGACAGCGTCGATCGCCTCCTTGGCCATGATCTCGGCGGCGTCCTGGTCGACGAGGTAGTCGCCGCCCTTGATCGTGTCGAAGGTGTGCCACTCCCAGTTGTCTTCTTCGACGTTGGCCAAGGCGGCG
>JBDTTS010000190.1:0-5095 GCA_039930525.1 Actinomycetes bacterium
AACGGAGCCCCTTCTCTTCAGCGAAGGCACGGAACTCTCCGTACCGCGGTGCGATGGTGACCGTGGGGAACGCCACCGGCTCGACGGCGTCCAACGTCTTGAGGCCGTCGCCGGTGTTGAGGATGACGGTCTCGGCGTCTGGGTCGAGCGATCCGGCGTCCAGCAGCTTGCGCAGCGTCGCCACGGTGACGCCGCCAGCGGTCTCGGCGAAGATGCCCTCGGTGGACGCCAGCAGCTGGATACCGGCGACGATCTCGGCGTCCGAGACATCGGCGATCGCTCCGCCGGTGCGCCTGGCGACGTCGATCGCATAGGGGCCGTCAGCCGGGTTGCCGATCGCCAGCGACTTGGCAATCGTGTCGGGCCGCACCGGCTGGACGACGTCGTGGCCGGCCGCCCATGCGGCACTGACCGGCGAGCACCCGGTGGCCTGAGCGCCAAAAATAGATGCCGGCGTCTCATCGACCAGCCCGAGGCTGACCAGCTCGCGGAAGGCCTTGTCGACCTTGGTCATCAGCGACCCGGATGCGATCGGCGACACCAGCTGACGCGGCAACCGCCAGCCCAGCTGCTCGGCGACCTCGTAGCCAACGGTCTTGGAGCCTTCGCCGTAGTAGGGACGCAGGTTGACGTTGACGAACCCCCAGCCCATGTCGGCAGCGACCTCGGAGCAGAGCCGGTTGACGTCGTCGTAGTTGCCGTCGACGGCAACGAGGGTGCCGCCGTAGACGGCGGCCGTGACGAGCTTGCCGGCCTCGAGGTTGCTCGGCGCAATAACGCACGACTTCAGGCCAGCACGCGCAGCGGCAGCGGCCACCGCGCCGGCGAGGTTGCCCGTGGACGCGCAGCCCACCGTGGTGAAGCCGAGCTCTTGGGCGGCCGACAGCGCCACTGCGACGACTCGGTCCTTGAACGAATGCGTCGGGTTGCCGCTGTCGTCCTTGACCCAGAGCGACTTCATGCCGAGCGCCGCAGCCAGGTTGTCGGCCTTGACGAGCTTGGTCATGCCGGGACTGAGGTTCTGACGGCTGGCGATGTCGGCCGGCACCGGCAGCAGCGGGGCGTAGCGCCACATCGACTGCGGACCGGTCTCGATGTCGGCGTGGGTGACCGTGCCGAAGTCGTACCCGATTTCGAGCGGGCCGAAGCACTCCATACAGGCGTACGAGTCGCCCAGAGCGAACTCGGTGCCACAGGCGCGGCACACGAGGTGGCGAGCCGGACCGAAAGAGCTTGGCGAGGCGCCAGCAGTGGTGGCTGCGGCGTCCAATGATGCGGTCATGCGGAGACTCTCCTCATCTCTCCTGACGCCGGGCGGCGTCAGGTCGGATTTGGCACCTGGCCCGTACACCGCGTCCAGCGGGACGCCACAGAGCCAACGAACAGAGTTCGTCGCCATGCGTACGGGGGGTTGCCGGGGCTTCAGCGGGCCGTTCCCTCTGCCCCTCTTGATGAGCGGTATGAAGTTGTCACTTGAGTTGTGTGAGCGCTCACGATCGGCAAGGCTCAACCAAGAGAGGGTAACGGACAATGTCGTGACCCCGGAAACTCGGTCCAACGTGCGAGACGGACCCCGACGAGCGGAACAGACCTGATGGAGCCAGCGGTCGCCGAGTGGTTCGCGCGCCGGTCGTCGCGCGCCGCCGACTGGCCGGCCAGCATGCTGCAGGCCGCCAAGGGCAGCACCACCGTCAGCGTTGTTCTGCCGGCCCTCGACGAGGCGTCCACCGTCGGCGACATCGTGGACGTCGTGCGCCGCGACCTGGTCGACGTCTCCGAGCCACTCGTCGACGAGCTTGTGGTGCTCGACTCTGGGTCTACTGACGCCACCGCGCGTGTTGCCGCCGAAGCCGGGGCGCGCGTGGTGCACCGCGACGACGTGCTGCCCGACGTGCCATCGGTGGCCGGCAAGGGCGAGGCGCTCTGGCGCTCGCTGGCCGCCACCTCTGGTGACGTCGTTGTCTTCATTGACGCCGATCTGATCGAATTTCGGTCAACCTTCGTCACGGGTCTGCTCGGACCACTGCTCACCGACCCGTCCGTGCAGCTCGTCAAGGCGATGTACGACCGACCACTGACCGACGGCTCCGTCGTCCACCCAGCCGGCGGCGGACGCGTCACCGAGCTGGTCGCGCGCCCGCTGCTCAACTTGCACTGGCCGCAGCTGGCCGGCTTCGTGCAGCCGCTGGCCGGCGAGTACGCAGCGCACCGACGTCTGCTCGAGCGGCTGCCGTTCGCCACTGGGTACGGAGTCGAGATCGCGCTGCTGATCGACGCGCTCGGCGAGGTGGGCCTCGATGCGCTGGCGCAGGTCGACCTCGGCGAACGCCGACACCGCCACCACAGCGATCTGCGGCTCGGCCGCATGGCGGCTGAGATCTGGCAGACCGCACTGGCCCGACTGCATCAAGATGGTGAGCTGCAGACCGTCGAGCCGACCCTGACCCAGTTCGAGCGCGCAGCGTCCACCTACCTGCCCGTCACCCATGACGTCACCGCGCTTGAACGCCCACCCATGCTTGGTGTTCGCGGCGATAAGAGGCTGCCGGGACGATGACGCGCATCCTCTACAGCGACCTCGACGGCACCATGGTCGGCCCCGGCGGCTGTTTTGTGCGCGCCGCCGACCGCTCGACGACACTCGAGCCGGCCGAGGCGCTCGCCGCTTTGCATGACGCGGACGTCTCGCTGGCGTTGGCCTCCGGTCGTACCCGCGCACAGCTGCAAGAGGCCGCGCGGATCTTTGGGGCAGATGGCTTCATCGCCGAGATGGGCGCCATCATCGGGTGGGACAACGGCCGCCGCGCGAGCATGTTGAACGGCCAGACGCCGCCCGAGTTCTCCGGCCCGCTCGTCGCCCAGCTCGAGTCGCTCGGCCTCGTCGACGCCGTGCTGGTCGAGTACGAAGGGCGGCTTGAGCACCACGCACCGTGGCACCTTGGCCACGAGACCGACGTCATGATGCACGGCAGCGTCGACGTCGACGTCGTCAACAAGTGGCTGGTCGAGCGGGGCTATGGCTGGCTTGTCCTGGTCGACAACGGACGGCTCACCGGAATGGTGATGGACGGTCTCGACGGCGCCCCGCATATCTATCACCTGATGGCACGCGGGATCAGCAAAGGCCTCGCCATCGCGGCCGATCTCGAACGCCGCGACCTGACGGCGTCCGACGCCGTGGCCGTTGGGGATTCACTCTCCGACCTCGAGATGGCCCCGTACGTCGAACAGTTTTTCCTGGTGCGCAACGGCGCCGACGTCCCCGACATCAGGGCGGCGGCCGAGGCGCTGCCGAACGTGACCATCTGCGATGACCCCTTGGGCGGCGGCTGGGCCCAAGCCGCCCACTCCTGCCTCTAGCCCCCAAGAACGACGCATTCACCCGCGTCTGCGCAACAATCTCGGCACTCATCCTGTGGATGAGCGAGTGCCGTCGCGAGCGAGTGCCGTCGTCGGCGTCTGCGTCACGGATGTTGCAGCGGTTTCCGGCGCTCTGACGCCCGAACCCGCTGCATCATCGAAGCATCGATACATCACGCCCCTGTGTGCGCAAAGGTTTGAGTTCGCCGGCCACGCAGACAGACCGCGAGGGCTGTGGCAGGCTCGGCACTATGACTGATTCCACCCGCCTGGTCGCTGGAGACTCGTTCGTGGCCGCTCGATGCGGCTGGCTCGCCGACGTCGTCACCGGAGAGGTGCGGCCCGACGTCACCGTCGTCTTCGACGGCGAGCGGGTGGCCGATATCATCGGTGGCGATCAACCCGCTCCCGACGGCGCTGTCCTCGATCTCTCGGGCTGCGTGGTGACGCCGGGCCTGATCGACCTGCACACCCACCTCACCGGCGAGGTCGAGTCTGGCTCGTACGGCGACATCTTGATGGAGAGCGAGGCGGACGCGGCCCTGCTGGGTGTACGCAATGCGCAGCGGACGATCGACGCGGGCTTCACCACCGTCCGCGACGTCGGGGCGTTCCGCGCCTTCGCCGACGTCTCACTGCGCAAGGCCATCGACCAGGGCTGGGTCACCGGCCCCCGCATGCACTGCGCCGGCGCGTATGTCACCTGCTCCGGGGGCGGCGGCGAGGTCACCGGCTTCTCTGCGGACGTCTGCGTGCCTGACGCCATGCGGTTCGGCGTCGCCGACTCCGTCGACGAGGTACGTCGCGCAGTCCGCCTGATCCTCGGCCACGGCACCGATCTGATCAAAGTCATCGCCACTGGCGCAGTGCTCGCACCCGGCACCAACCCCGGCGCCCCCGAGTACACCGAGGACGAGATCAAGGCCGCGGTGGACGAAGCCGGCAACTACGGCAAGTTCGTGGCCGCTCACGCCCACGGCGCCGAGGGCATCAAACGCGCAACGCGCGCCGGCGTCCGGTCGATCGAGCACGGCTCGTTCGCCGATGACGAGGCGCTGGCCCTGATGGCCGAACGGGGCACGTACCTGGTCGCCGACGTCTGGGCCGGCGACTGGATGGAGGAGGAGGGCACCAAGACCGGATGGCCCGCCGAGACGATGAAGAAGATCATCGACTCGACCGAGACGCAGCGGGACGCGTTCCGGCGCGCCCTGGCGCATGGCGTCAAGATCGGCTTCGGCACCGACTCGGGCATCTACCCGCACGGCATGAACATCGAGCAGGTACCCAAGCAGGTCGAGCTCGGCATGAGCCCGATGGCCGCACTCCGCTCGACAACGCTGTGGGCGTCACAGTGTCTCGACAACAGCGAGGTCGGTGCGCTCGAGCCGGGGCGCTACGCCGATCTCGTCGCCGTCGAGGTTGCTCCGGGCGTCGACACGCGGTCGACGTCGGCAGCTGACGTGCTCGGCGACCTCACGCGCTTCGTGACGCACCGACGTCACGTGCTCAAGGGCGGAGTACTCGCCCGCTAGAGACGACCGAGAAGCGTTGTGGACGCCTGGCTGCTGCTCCTGTCGCTCGGAGCGGCTTTCGGCACGGGATACCTCTCGGCCGTCACCGGCTTCGGCGGTGCAGCGCTCCTGCTACCGGTCTTCGTCTGGGCCCTCGGTATCGACGTCGCAGTGCCGCTTCTCACCGTCACTCAGGTGATCAGCAACGCGTCCCGCGTCTG